>JBCDEX010000068.1:0-7888 GCA_039178995.1 Pseudomonadota bacterium
CACGCAACTTTATAGCAAACCACAGCCAAATCAAGTTCTTCTATCCGGCGATGCAACAGCATACAAAAAACACTCCAAATAGGTACACGCACCCCCTACAAACACTAGCACTTAGTACCTATTAATGTATAATCGATTTAACATTCGATAAATTAACATGTACTTTGCCATGCAATCTGCTCAATTTTATAAAAAAAACACCAATAATAGTGCAGTCGGATTCCCCAAATCCCACATTGCGTTGTGCGCGGTCATGTTCGCTCTGATTTTATCCACGTACTTCTCTATACCAGGCAACAGCTACTCATTCAGCGGCGACGACCAAATTTACATCCCACTTGAATTCAATTTTGACCAATTAGCCGTTCAACTGAATGAAGCGGAAGAGAGCAACAACCCTGAATCTGTCGCAAGCAGTTCACAAACAAACTACAACGATTGGGAAAAGATCAAAATAAGCAAAGGCGATAATTTACAAATCATCTTTAGACAGCTCCAAATTCCAAGTGAAGAGTACCACTTACTCTGGAAATACAGCCGTAAGATTTTGGGCAAGCTCAATCCAAAACAAGAATTAGTTGTTCAGTTTTCTGACAACAAGCGGATTGAAGCCGTACGATTCAAAAAATCAATATTAGAAAGCTACACATTCGTTCGAAAAGACGAAACATACATCCGTAAAGATAAAATCAGAGAGCCGCGCATACGCTACCAACACCACATTATTCAGGTAAATGGCTCTCTTGGGAACTCGTTGTCGTCTACCATAAAGGGATTGAACACAAAACGCATTCGCTCCCAGATCACGTCTGCACTGTCTCCACGAGTTAACTTAGAGACACTCAAAAAGAATGACATCATCCATATTTTAACTGAAGAAAAATACATCGACGATCAATCGCTAGGCTATAACAATGTGTTGGCTGCGCAATTTAATGGTCGCGGCATCAACTACACGGCTTACCGCTACAAAACCCTAGACGGCTCTGTCGCTTACTATTCACCAAAAGTATCGCAAAAATACAAAACGGTTAAACGGGCCACCACCACAACGTCGAGCAGACCCAGCTTCCTGAGATCGCCTGTTCCAGGTGCTCGAATCAGCTCTCACTTTTCTCACAATCGACTGCATCCCATCTTGAAGGTTCGTCGGCCGCACCTAGGAACAGACTATGCTGCCAGAACTGGCACCCCTGTCCGAGCTGTTGGCCCAGGCAAAGTCATTGCGTCTGCTTATGCACGAGGAAACGGGAACTACATCGTCCTACAACACGGCCACATCAAAACCAAGTACCTTCACTTACACCGCAGATACGTCAGCAAAGGGCAAACCGTCAAACGAGGGCAAAGTATCGGCACCGTTGGATCAACTGGCTTGTCCACGGGCGCTCACTTGCACTATGAGCTGATCGTTAATGGGCGACATCAAAACCCACTGCATATCGCTCGCTACACACCTAAAAGCAAGTATAAGAGCAAGCGTTACACCGAGGTACAAGTGGCCGTCAAAACCCCTGGTGCAATCCCCAGCAACGAACGCAAACGCTTTTTTGAACAAACTCGCGGTATTCGTATGCAGTTTAGCGCGGCGACTCGTAAAGGCGGAAAACGCGTCTCAAATAAATCACAGCGTTCAAAAGTTGAAGTCGCCAACATTGACAAAAACAACACTCGACACAATTAACTCAACGCTATTTGTCTAAGACACAGCGACCCACATAATGACCTCTTCTCAAACGCATTACATCGGCATCATGTCAGGCACCAGCCTTGATGGAATAGATGCCGTCTTAACCTCATTCGAACCAACACCACACATCCACTGCACTCACTCGATTGACATACCCAAAGCATTAAAAATAGCCATTGAAGCACTGTGCCAACCTGGCGACAACGAAATTAACCGAAGCGCACAAATGGATCGACTTCTGGGCGAACAATTTGCCCGTTGCGCGATCGAATTGATCGAGAAGGCACAACTCACGGCTAACGACATTGTTGCCATCGGCTGTCACGGGCAGACCATCAGACATCAACCGCACGGGCGCTTTCCTTACAGCCTACAGATAGGCGACCCAAACACCATCGCCCATCTTACAGGTATCACAACGGTCGCAGATTTTCGACGTCGAGACATCGCCGCAGGCGGTCAAGGCGCGCCATTAGTCCCAGTCTTTCACGATTACGCATTCGGATATGACAACATGCCACGCGTGATCGTTAACATCGGCGGCATGTCAAACATCAGTCTATTAACCCATGACGACAATCACCTGCTTGGCTTTGACACCGGCCCAGGAAACGTACTCATTAATCTGTGGGCCAAACAGTATTTGAATGCCGAATTTGATGAAGACGGCGCATGGGGCAACAGCGGCCAACTCAATGCATCATTACTCAATAAGCTATTAAGCGACCCTTACTTTGATCTGCCACCACCAAAAAGCACAGGAAGAGAGCTGTTTAATGAAGCCTGGCTGCTTCAACGAATCGACGATTCAGTCGCACCTGTAGACATACAACACACACTCACCCAACTCACGTCCACCTGCATAAGCGAGGCAGTTTTAAAATACGCGCCAAACTGTCAAGAAGTGATATTGTGTGGTGGGGGCGCATTTAATCAATTCTTAGTGAACTCGTTAAGAGAGCAACTCAACAGCATGAAGGTACAGACCTCAAGCAGCTTAGGTATGGACCCTCAATGGGTTGAATCCACTGCATTTGCATGGCTTGCAAAGCAAACAATGGAACGTAAAACAGGCAATCACCCTAATGTCACAGGCGCATCAAAACACGTCATATTGGGTGGCGTTTACTTTCATTAAAAAGGAGAAGCAGTCGATTTTAAACCGAGAATGACGACCCACAACCGCATGTGACGGTTGCATTCGGGTTATTCACCAAAAACCTGGCGCCCTCTAAGCCTTCTTGGAAGTCTAGAGTAGAGCCTACCAAATACTGATAACTCAAGCTATCAAGCAAAAAACCCACACCGTCTTTCGTAATTTCAATGTCGTCTTCCGCGACTTGGCTATCCAGCTTAAATCCGTATGAAAAACCAGAGCAGCCGCCACCCGTCACATAGACACGTAACTTTAAATTGTCATCTTGCTCATCGTCAATAAGAGACAGTACGCGCGAGGCGGCGGAAGAGGTAATATTTAGGGCTTGAGGTACGTAACTTCCAACAACTGACATATTTACTTAGCCTTTATTTTCAAATTACATATATCAAATGCCAAAGAACGCTATTTAGTTTGAACACCAGGAGCTGTGCCCGCAGCGTCTAAAGCATTAGGAACTCCCATTGGACGCGGAGGAGCCACTGGCTTCTTCTCTTCCACAAACAACAACCGTCCGTTAATACGCGCGCCTTTCACTGTTTCTAACACAGTGTAATACACATCGCCTTCAATCAATGCATTTTTCGTTAATTCAAGATGCTCTGTCACGTGAACGTCCCCTTTAATGCAACCATCAACCAATGCTCTTGGAACGTGTAATTCGCCTTCTAAACGGCCTGAATTCAACACACGAAAACTTGATTGAGCATCTGTCGAGCTGATGCTTCCACATACGACACCTTCAAGCTCAATATTTCCGTTAAATTTTATATCTCCAGTCACTTCTGTACCGAGAGAGATCAGCGTTGTTTTATTAATATTGGCATTATTTGCTTTTTTCTTATCTCCAAACACGTGTTACACCTCTAACTTGTTAATATCATTAACGTTTAATTCACTATTTCCCAATTGTAACTATTTGTAACCAACTGACCTGATTCCGTTTTAACAGCAATCACTATACGCTTAGGTTCTATACTGGAGGGCACTGTAACATTTTCTCTCATCGATTTAAAATATTTAAATCGAACCGTATGAGGCTTGGTAACTGCAATTTTTTTAGCTTTACCGCCTTTATCTTCAAATTCGATGTCCGCACTCACGGTCACAACTTCTTCCTCCATGTTGCCACTTTGAAGCACTAACTTGTAGACATAGTTCGGATGAGCCGTTGCCGTTGTTTTTTTAGCGATGGACGCAGCTTTGCTGAGTGAGGCTGTGGCTTTGTCTTTCAAGGTGGCATTTTTAAGCAATGGTTTTTCGACACCATCCAAAACCTCCTCGAATGATTTTGATTTATGCAAGGTCACGCTTCGAATTTTAACCGCGTCGTCACTCCCTTTTGGATTCAATCGCTCTTTGTAATAAGACAACTCATCCGCTTGATCTGCCAATCGGCGCTCCGATTCGGACAGCTGCTTTTGAACTTCAACCACCACTTGCTTGTCCAGCTGATCGCCAATTTTTGACTGAGCAACCTTCCGCTGCAACCCGGCAATGGTCTTATCTTTATTGGACACAACCGCGCGTAGTTTTTTACTGCGCTGATCCATAACGTCCGCACTGTTTTTGGCGAAAAAATACCCCGACCAAAACACACCGCCTAACACGACTCCAGCGACAAGAAGCCAAGGAAGAAACCAAAAATACTTTATTATCGAGCTAAATTTCATAATTCACTATGGCTGCAAAGCAGGTGTTTGCAATCCTTGCATTTCATTCAAACCAAATGCAATGTTCATACACTGCACACCCTGCCCTGCGGCACCTTTAACTAAGTTATCAATCGCACTTAATACAATTATTTGCCCTGTCCCTTCTGCAACATGGACAGCGATACGACACATATTTGCACCTTTCACGGAACGCGTTTCTGGATGACTGCCCGCAGGCATCACATCAACATACGGTTCATCTTGATATGCCAACTCAAACACTTTCTGTAACTGTTTTTGGTCAACTGGCGTCTTAGGGGTCGCATACAATGTCGCCAGAATTCCTCGATTCATTGGCAATAAGTGCGGCACAAACGTCAACCCAACGGGCTCATTCGCGACTCGATTTAACTCTTGACGAATCTCTGGCACATGACGATGGCCTGATGCGGCGTACGCTTTATAAGAATCATTCACTTCAACAAACAAATTGGCCACTTTGGCTTGTCGCCCGGCCCCACTCACGCCCGAAGCTGCATTGGCAATGAGCCCCTGAGCATTAATTAAACCCTTCTCAAGCAACGGCAAAAAACCCAACTGTATTGCAGTTGGATAACACCCTGGACAAGCAATTAATTGTGCGTCTTTAATCGCAACCCTGTTTCGTTCTGGCAGCCCATACACCGCGCTACCAATAAGACTCGGGGCCGAATGCGATACACCATACCATTGCTCCCATAACGCCACATCCTCCAAACGGAAATCCGCTGACAGATCGATCACTCGTACTCCGTTCTCCAGTAGCTTAGGAATACTGTGCATCGCCACCGCATGAGGGGTTGCAAAAAACACGACATCGCAATTCAATAACTGAACGTCGTCGGGGTCCGAAAACGTAATGTCTGTATGCTCTCTCAAATTTGGAAACACATCACTGACTGCGCGCCCTTTATCCGATCGAGATGTAACCGCCACCAGCTCAACATTTGGATGACGGATCAATATTCTTAACAGCTCAACACCAGCATAACCTGTTGCGCCAACCACACCGACTTTAATCACGTTAATATAAACCTTAAACCCTGCTATCAAAGGCACATCTTACCTGCTCAACTCAGGGAATCAAGCTTATGCCCAAAATAAGTGATATAATGCATGCACCCTCATACAGCACGCTATATGAGCCTTTTTCACAGACTACGCCACAGGACATTCTGACTCGATGATTTTATGGTACAAAGCATTTCATATCATCTTCATGGTGTGCTGGTTTGCGGGTATTTTCTATCTGCCAAGGCTGTTCGTGTACTACGCCAGTTCAGACAACGAAGACACCCGTGGCACCTTGCGCCTCATGTCCAAAAAATTGTTTTATTTTGTCACGCCGTTTGCGCTGCTGACCCTTGTATTTGGTACACTCTTACTCTCTGCCAGTCCCAGCGCGTACATGAGCGCACCTTGGTTTAAACTCAAGCTGTTTTTGGTCGTTGTGTTAATCGCCTACCACATCAGCTGTTTTTTCCACCTGCGCCGGATACAACAGAACACCAACACACGCTCTCATGTGTATTTTAGGTTTTACAACGAAGCGCCCGTATTGCTACTGTTCAGCATTGTCATACTGGTGATACTTAAGCCTCACTTTTAAGCCCACTGATTCGATAAGGTAACCATGTCATCACAACGTTTTAAAGACGCTCAACAAGTCATCCCTGGCGGCGTAAACTCACCTGTCCGCTCATTTTCCAGCATGATCGGCGATCCAATTTTTATCGAACGCGCCTCTGAAAGCCGCATTTACGATCACGACGGCAACGCATACATCGACTACGTCAACTCCTGGGGGCCAACGATTACAGGCCATGCAGACCCAGACATCATTCACGCAATTGAGCAACAATTGGGCAAAGGGCTGACATACGGCGCACCGACTCAACTCGAAACCGAACTGGCCACCACTATTTGTGAGTTAATTCCAAGCATTGATTTGGTCCGCATGGTCAATTCGGGAACCGAAGCCACCATGAGCGCGATTCGGCTCGCTCGAGGCGCCACACGACGTGACAAAATCATTAAGTTTGAAGGCTGCTACCACGGTCATGTGGATTCATTATTAATCAAAGCAGGTTCTGGCGCACTAACACTCGGAAGCCCGACCTCACCTGGCATACCACGCTCACTTGCTGAAGAAACCATCGTACTGCCTTACAACAACAGCAAACTGGTTAAACAAGCATTCGCTGAATGGGGTAACGACATTGCCGCCATAATCGTCGAGCCCATTGCCGGCAACATGAACTGCATTGCGCCCTCTCATGACTTCTTACACACTCTACGCCGTTGCTGCGATGAGCATAACAGCGTGCTTATTTTTGATGAAGTGATGACAGGGTTTCGAGTCGCACTGGGTGGCGCACAAGCTCACTACGGAATCACCCCTGATTTAACCACACTGGGCAAAGTCATCGGCGGTGGATTGCCCGTAGGTGCATTTGGTGGAAAACGCGCCATTATGGAGCACATTGCCCCACTCGGTGATGTCTACCAAGCAGGCACACTGTCAGGCAACCCCCTGGCCATGTGCGCAGGACAGACCATGTTGAATAAAATATCAAACGACACAGGGCTTTACACTCGGCTCGAAGAAAAAGCGCGTTACCTGTGCAACGGACTCAGAGCCATTGCCGATGAACTCAGCATCCCATTTTCGACACGTGTTGTTGGCAGCATGTTTGGGTTTTTCTTTGGAGCCAAAACCGCGCCAAACAACTTCGACGAGGTCATGCAGTGCAACATCGAGCAATTTAAAACATTCCACCACAACATGATCACACAAGGTGTGTACTTGGCTCCGAGCGCCTTTGAAGCGGGATTCATCAATACAACTCTCACTCAAGATGACATCAATATAACACTGAACGCCGCACGCATCGCCATGACGGAGCTAACCAACATCTAATGAGCCACTCACACGCTATCATAAAGCACTGGAATACGGCTCGACGTACACTCAGACGTACGCCCGCTCATCTTGGTCTGGGCGTTTTGTTTTTACTCAGCCGTTTTCCATTACACATGCAATACACGTTTGGCAACATGGCAGGAGGGCTACTGTTTAAAGTGCTGAAAAGCCGTCGCAACACCAGCATCACCAACATTAAATTATGCTTTCCTGAACTAAGTGAACAACAGCAATTATCTCTAGCAAAAAAGGCGTTTAACGAAACAGCCATCGGCATGCTGGAAGCCGCCTACATCTGGTGGAACTCGCCAGATCAGATCTTAAAAAACACGGATTTTCATGGGCTGGAACTCATTGACGAGGCGCTAACACACGGACAAGGCATCTTACTCATTGGTGCACATTTTCCATCTCTGGAGATCGCA
>JBCDEX010000069.1:0-7820 GCA_039178995.1 Pseudomonadota bacterium
TAGTGACACGGGCACAGGCAGTGCGGCGGGCACGGCATCATTTGATGCGACGACCGGTGAGATGACGTATACGCCAGCAGCGTCAGAAACGGGTGAGGTGACGCTTGTATACGAAGTGTGTAATACAACTGTCACGCCGAATGTGTGCGATAGCGCAACGGTGACGATGAAGGTAGAGCCTGTTACAACCACACCACCCACCGTTGACGCTCCAGTGTGTAACCCAGAACTAACGATGAATAGCTGGACAGGTGGTACCCCAACTGCTGATACAACATCATCCGCGAGCACGACCAGTCGTAATGGAGACATAAGTGCTACGTGGTCATCGACTCAAGCATCAGGAGCGCCAAATACTATTACTGATTGGAGAACTTTTTCTTCAATGCGCGCTGACGATGGCTTTCAGGGGGCAATACAGCTAAGATCATCGGAGCCAGCTGATGCTCTGACCATTGAGTTCACAGGTGGGTTAATGACCAGCCCTCATTATCTGCTCCAGAATTTTGCTGGGGATGAACAAGCGACCATTACGGCTAAAAATGCGGCAGGCGATACGATTTACCCTCAATACACATCCTATACGGCAGGTACCGTATTTGGTGGAGCGAATAAGAATATCGTATCAGCGAATGGGGGAAGTAACCAACAGGTGAGGTTTACCTTTGCGGAACCGGTGTCAGAGGTTAAGTTGTCATATAAATCCATAGATTTCGATATCGCACTCAGTCAATACGGTTGCCCATCTTTTGCGATCACCGCCAACGACGATGACTTCACAACCACTCCAGTTGATGCCAATGCGGGCGGTACGGTTGGAAGTGTAATTGATGATGATACTCTGACTTACTTCACAGGCTTTAGTTATAATCAAACTAACGCTATAAATCCCAATATTGGAACCGATATACGAGACATTACACTCTATAACACAACCACAGCTCAAGACGGTACGACGACGTTGGGCGTGTTAACAGGGGCGCCGGCCTCAGGCGGCATCAGCATGGATGCAAACGGTTCGTTGCAAGTGGCAGCGGGTACGACGCCAGGCACCTATGAGTACACCTATCAAATTTGTGACGCGATAGATGCGGATCGTTGTAACAAGGCAGTGGCCACAGTGAGGGTGGATGCCACCGAGGTGGACGTGAGTGTCGCAGCGACCACACAAGCGGCAGAAGATGCAACGAATGGTTTATTTACGTTTACCATTGATACGGCATTGGGGTCGGATTTAAGCATTCCGTTCACGCTGTCGGGCACGGCGACAGATGGTGTGGACATGAGCACGATGCCGACGTCGGTGACGATTCCAACAGGACAAACATCGGTGACGTTGCCGGTGACGGTCACAGCCGATACGTTAGATGAAATGGATGAAAGTGTGATTGTGACGATCACCACGGGATCTTTGTCATCGCCGAACGTGGCCTTTACCGTGTCAACGGATACGGCCACAGTGATGATCGCAGACGATGACGCGCCAGCGGCACCAACGGCGGACAGCACAACGGTGAACCCAGACGGCACGGTTGCGGTCAATGCGACGGGCATTCCGGGCAACAGCCCAAGTGCTGTTGATGATAATGGTGATCCAATTGCAAGCGCGGTGTGTACCCCGGATCCAATTGGTGCGGACGGTTTGTTCACGTGCACCTTGCCAGTGGGCACGGACGTGAACGACGTGAATCTTGCTCAAACGAATCCAAATGGTGAAACGTCCGGCCCTGCGCCAGCGCCATTGCCATCAGGACCAGCGGCACCAGAAGTGTCTGCATTGAGCGTGGACGCCAATGGCAACAATGTGTTTGATGTAACCAATGCGGTACCAGGCAACAGTTATTCCGTTACAGATGCAGACGGCAATGTGATTCCATGTCTGCCGGATTCAGCGCAAGGGCCGTCGGTGACGTGCACCTTGCCAGCGGGCACGCCGGGACCGGTGTCGGTCACAGCGACAGACCCATCAGGTCAGACCACCACGACCACAGGTGTTACGATGGATGATAACGACGGGGTGGATGCAGCGGATGAGCAAGCGGCCGTTTCGGCACTTGAAGACGTGTTAACGCCCGCTCAAGTGGCGGCACTGGAGTTGAACAAGGCAGCGATCATGCCGAACGTAGCGGCGTTGATGGATAAGCCGAATGCGGATGCGAAAGGCTCAGGTGCGCCATCACCAATCTTGGTGCAAGCGCCGGCTAAGTCAGTCAGTGGCATGGGATGTGATGTGCCTCGGTTCACGTCGATGAAATTGATCCAAGAAGCTGAGTCGGGCATTCTAGGAGGATTGGGCAATGCCGGTCTGACGTATGATGCACCGGCGAGTGCAACGTATGACTTCCCACATGGATTGGTTGAGTTCCAATTGGAGTGTTCGAACCCAGCTGAAGCGGACGGCGAGAAGTCGTTAGTGAACTTGGTGTTCACGGGCTTGAACCCTGCGGTGCCGTTGTCAGCGTATGAGATTGTGAAGTTGACGGTGAACGGTGAGTATAAGCCAGCTGCGAACGTGGTGGGCGTGACTCTGATGGCCGACGATCCCGCATTGGGCGTAGTGGATCAAGTGGGCGCCACGTTGGTGGTGACCGTTGAAGTGCAAGACGATGCATCCGAAGGGGACTTCTTGAAAGCGGGAAGCTATGAAGCGGAAGGTCAAATGAAGTTGTTGGATCCAATCGGTCCTGCGTTACGTACGTCAACTGGCGGTGTGACGTTAGACAAGCGAGTGAATAAGTCTGAGGTGGCCGTAGGCGACTTTGTACGCTACACCTTGGTGTTGGAAGACGCGGATGATGAGGCGAACGGAGCCTTAGAGATTGCGGATGCGTTCCCACACAGTGGTCTGAGTTATGTGGACGGATCTGCGAAGGTGACGATCAATGGCACGGAAAGTGATGTGGCGGTTGCAGAGCTTGGCAATGATAAGACCTTGAGCATGACGGGTCTTCCAGTTGTGCCTGCGGGCGGTCAGTTGACGGTGACGTATTTGGCGCAAGTGAATGCGGCGGCCAGTGGCGAGTATGTGAACAAAGCACGAGCGGGCATTTCGGCGGCGTTGATTGCGGCTGGCAATTATATGGGCGCAACGAATGAAGCGACGGCGACGGTTAAGGTGGGAGAAGATCCGATCTTAGACAAGCTGACGGTGATTGGTAAGGTGTTCGACGATGTGAATGCGAATGGGGTTCAGGACGAAGGAGAGATCGGCATTCCAGGTGCGCGTTTGGTGACCTTGAAAGGTCAGATCATCACGACGGACAACGCGGGTCGTTATCATGTGCCGGCGGTGAGTGCAGGGTCGCGTGATAATGGACGTAACTTCTACATTAAGTTAGATGTGCGCAGTTTGCCAGACGGGTATGAAGAGACGACAGACAACCCGATGGTGCAACGTGTGACGCCGGGGCTGATGACTCGTATCAACTTCGGGGTGCGTAAAGAGGGGGCTGAAGAAGAGTCTCAAGAGTCTGCTCCAGAGATGCCTCAAGAAGGACCTCAAGAGGTCACGCCAGATGTGACTCAGCAGCAAGAAGCGCTTCAAGAAACCACTCCAGTAGTCACTGAGAACGTGACACAGGGGTGGCTTCGAGAAATGACGGAAGAGGTCTCAGAAGTTGCTTCTGGATGGTAAGTTCTCTCAAATAACCGCCAAGTGAATGAGCTTGAGCAATTAATTATCTAAAACCAGGTCTTGAGCCTGGTTTTTTTTGGGTATGTGTATGAATAACAAGCATGAGTTGCTCAGTACGGCCGAATAGTCAGTCATGGAGAGATAGAAACGCTCGGGTGTTGCATGTGGTAATAAGATGAGGTGTTTTAGGATTCGATGATGAGATGAACTAACGACCTGATGGGTTATTTAATTGATTGGAATCAATGGTCGGGACGATAGGATTTGAACCTACGACCCCCACACCCCCAGTGTGGTGCGCTACCAAACTGCGCTACGTCCCGATAAGGCAAGATTGTACACGATAGTGATTTGAAAGGGTATTTGCTTTGTGCAATTTTTCGACTCAACGAAGGCGCTCTGCTGTATTAAACAAAGTGCATTGATGCTCGCTATGGCAGTATTTTGTGTGAGGTTGTGATTGGGGAAGTTGGTTTCGTTTAAAGCAATCGACATAAAAAAACGGCCATGCGGCCGTTTTTTTGGAGTGCGTACCTTACATGTTTGGATAGGTTGGACCGCCTCCGCCTTCAGGCGTTACCCAAGTAATGTTTTGCTGAGGATCTTTAATATCACAAGTCTTACAATGAACGCAGTTCTGACTGTTGATCTGGAATCGCTGACCTGCTTCATCGTTGACGATTTCGTAAACGCCTGCTGGGCAGTAACGTTGAGCGGGTTCGTCAAACATGGGCAGATTTTTTGCCAATGGCAGAGTATCATCGCTGAGCTTTAAATGACACGGTTGATCTTCAGCATGGTTGGTGTTGGATAAAAACACCGACGATAATCGATCAAATGTAAGAACACCATCTGGCTTCGGGTAATCAATTTTTTTGCAATCTGCAGCGGGTTTCAAAGTCGCATGATCTGGTTTTGGATCACGCAGCGTCCATGGCAGTTTTCCTTTTAGGAATAAATCAAGCACGCTGTAGGCGCTGCCGATTAGGTTGCCAAACTTATGTTGAGCTGGTGCAAAGTTACGCTGTTCGTACAGCTCTTCATACAACCATGAATTTTCGAATGCGTCTTTGTAGCCAGTTAAATCATCGTGTGCTTTATCGCCAGCAAGTGCTTTGGCCACAACTTCAGCGGCAATCATGCCCGATTTCATTGCGGTGTGACTGCCTTTGATTTTTGCCATGTTGAGTGTGCCCGCGTTGTCGCCAATCAGTAGGGCGCCAGGCATGCTCATTTTGGGCAGAGATTGCAGTCCGCCTTTAACAACCGCTCGTGCACCGTAAGAAATACGTGTTGCACCTTCTAGGTACTGACGTACGGTGGGGTGTGTTTTCCAGCGTTGCATTTCTTCGAATGGGCTGATGTGAGGGTTGGTGTAGGCTAAATCGGTGATGACGCCTAAAACCACTTGGTTGTCTTCTGCGTGATACAAGAACGAACCACCTGAAGTGTTGGACTCTGTGAGTGGCCAACCTGTGGTGTGCATGGCTAAACCTGCTTTGTGTTTGCTTTCGTCGATTTGCCACAATTCTTTGATGCCCAGACCATAATGTTGAGGGTCTTTGCCTTCATCTAGGTTGAATTTTTTGACCAATTGCTTACCAAGATGTCCGCGACAACCTTCTGAGAACAGAGTGTATTTAGCGCGTAATTCCATGCCCAGCATGTATGTGTCTTTCTCAGAGCCATCTTCTGCAACGCCCATGTCTTGGGTGATGATGCCACCGACACTGCCATCGTCGTTATAAATGATGTCCGCCGCAGGGAAACCAGGGTAAATGTCAGCGCCAAGTGATTCGGCTTGTTCGGCTAGCCAACGACACACATTGCCTAAGCTGACAATGTAATTGCCATGGTTGTGCATGGTTTTTGGCATGGCAAACGAAGGCACTTTGATGCCTTTTGTTGCGCTGGTTAGGTAATAGATTTCATCTTCAGTGACGGGCGTATTGAGCGGTGCGCCTTTTTCTTTCCAATCGGGAAACAATTCATTCATTGCGCGGGGCTCCATGATGGTGCCGGCTAAAATATGTGCACCTACTTCAGCCCCTTTCTCAACAACGCACACGCTGATGTCGTTGCCTGTTTCAGCGCTTAATTGTCGAATACGGCACGCTGCTGCTAAACCAGAGGGACCTGCGCCAACAATGACTACGTCAAATTCCATAGATTCACGTTCCATGAAGTACTCCTAACTAAATATGTTAAATAAGGTCGAGTTGTGATGTTCTGCGGTTTTCGATTCAATGTTCGGCTCAAATGTATGAGTATCAATAGGGCAAACTCGATAAATGAAGGCGCTCTAACAACGCAACAATATCCGAACATTATACTCGAATATTGGTTAAATATCCAGTTGATCAGGGGCTTAGGCTCTGTTCCGATGAGAAGAAAGCATTGAATTACGCGATGTTAGAATATTGCACTATACTGAATTGAATTTAATAACATTTTAAGTGAAGTTCTGGCTCTGAACGGTGTATTGTCTCTTGAGAGGAAGCAGGCACAACGATGAATGATCATCCGATTGGTCGCAAGCTCAATGACCTCATTATTTTCTCTATCATCATTGCGTTATTTACGATTACTGCGTGGTCTGTGTATTCGTCGATGCTGCGCGAAAAGACGCGTGCCACCAGCACGATGACGTATTACGCTGCCGTGATGGATTCCTATTTACAAAACGTCCAGCTCAATAAGTACAAGCAACTGTCTAGCAAAGCCAAGAGCGAGCACGTTCAATTCATGAAAGCGCGTTTAACCCTCTTAGAAAGTGCGGGACGATTGAATTTGGCGGTTTTGGCGAACTCTCAAGGAAATGTAATGCTGTCGTATCTCGAGGACAAAAATCAACACGCCAAACTAAGCATGGCGCTTAATGAAGAGCGGTCGGGATGGGTAGGCTCTTTCTTTTCCACGAACGTTGTGTTTTCTCAAGTAATCGAGCACAAAGCGAGCCAGGCAAAACTGGGTGTTCTGTATCTCCAATATGATCTGTCGGCATCGTATGCGAGTTTGTTGAAGGAGTTGATGTATTATTTTTTGGCAGCGGTGGTTGGTATCGCTATTAGCATTTTTTTTTCGAGAAAGATTAAACGCAGCATCACTCGTCCAATTGTTGATTTGAGTAAAACCATTGAACGCGTTATTCGACACAAAGATTATACCATTCGCGTGGAGAGCCGTTCCAACGATGAGGTGGGCGATTTAACCAAAGCATTTAACGAAATGTTACTTCAAGTGCAGGCCCGCGATGCGGCTCTCGAGCAGACGCAAAGTAATCTTGAGCAGCGTGTGACGAGTCGTACAAAAGAATTGATGCAAGCCAAAGAAGTGGCGGAAAAAGCGAGTTTGATGAAAGCCGATTTTATGGCGTCCATGAGTCATGAAATTCGCACACCGATGAACGGTGTGATTGGAATGGCGGAACTGTTGCAAGACAGCCACTTAAACGATGAACAAAAAGAGCTCTTAGATACGTTAAGCCTGTCTGCGTCCAGTTTGATGACCATCATCAATGATGTGTTGGATTTCTCAAAAGTAGAAGCGGGCATGTTAGCTATGGACTTGCATTCATTTAATTTGAATGACTTGTTGACAGATATTGATGATTTGTTGCGCTTCACGGCAGAAGAAAAAGGCATTGATTTGACCATTAACATGGCTGACGGACTACCGTTAGAGTACATTGGCGATTCTGGGCGAATCCGACAAATACTCATTAACTATGTGGCGAATGCGATTAAGTTTACCTCGAAAGGCAGTGTGAGGTTGAAGGTGACTGGACATACGATTGACAATGAGGTGGCGCTTAAGTTTGCAGTCATTGATACCGGCATTGGTGTGCCAGAGAATAAGTTGGAGGGGGTGTTTGAAAAATTTACTCAGGCCGATACATCAACGACTCGAGAGTATGGCGGTACAGGATTAGGGCTTAATATTTGTCGCCAATTGGCGGAACTCATGGGCGGTGCTGTGTACGCTGAAAATAATTTACGTGAAGGCACGACATTTTATTTGTTGCTTAAATTATCCGTATCCGATTATTTTGAATCGTCTGTTCATGCCAATGAGAATGAGGAATCGTTGTCTGTGGATCGGCAGCAAGCAATGAAAAAAGACACAATTGATTGTAATGTGTTATTGGTTGAGGACAATCAAGTGAACATTAAAGTGGCGTTAAAAA
>JBCDEX010000070.1:0-7713 GCA_039178995.1 Pseudomonadota bacterium
AACGCACGTATTTGTATAATTGACGCATGAACACAAAAAGCACGATTTCAGCAATTACACTCAGCGTCCACAGCACTCCAATGGCACTCAAACTGTAACCAAGGTCTTTTAAATAGACACTGAACCAGGTGTAATATGGCCCATGCGATATTTGCAATAACGCGCACACCAACAAAAAGCCAATAACATCGGGTCGTTTTAATACGCTGAACACATCCGGAGACTGTTGGATATTTTTTTCAACGGTCACATTAGGTAGGTAAACACTCGAGGCAATGAACACGCATAAAAACGCGAGTAAAAAGTACGGCAAGGTGTTGATCGAGACGTAATCAAACAACAGCCCCAACCCAAGCACAACCAAAATGAATGACACCGATCCCCAGAGTCGAACCAAAGTGTAATTTGACTCGTCTTGATTCTGCTCTAACTTAGCGAGCGTGAGCACTTCAATTTGCGGCATCACCGCATCCCAGAAGAAACTAAACAGAAACAAAGCGACAAATAAAAACCAAAAGTCGGTGCGCACAAACACCAAACAGAAACACAAAGTGCCCAATACCGCGCAACCTTGAAGCACATGCAAATGACGCCCCATTCGATCCGCTAACCAGCCCCAAAAGCTGGGCGCAATGAGCTTGGTCGACATCGACACAGCGATTAACACACCGATTTGACGCTCATTAAATCCTTGTTCTGATAACCACAGAGGCCAGAATGAAATGATGCCACCTAAGAAAAGAAAAAAACAAAAATACGCGAGCGAAAAACGCGCGTACGCTTTGGTGTTAACGCTCATTAATGAAGCACCGCCAGAACGAGCGTATTGATGCGTCCCTGCTCATGGCAAGCGACTCACACACTGCCAGGAGAAACACTACCTGGAACAACTGGCACATCACTGTTCATGTCAAGATTTTGCCCGCGATCACGCAACAAGTGATCCACCAAGGTTAACGCCAACATGGCTTCGGCAATAGGAGTCGCACGAACACCGACACAGGGGTCATGACGACCGGTTGTGATGACATCAATGGGCTTTCCGTGACGGTCAATGCTTTTCCCCGGCAGTCGAATACTCGACGTTGGCTTCAGCGCCAAATGCGCCACAATGTCTTGCCCTGAGCTCAAGCCACCTAAAATACCACCCGCGTGATTACTTAAAAAACCATCTGGGCTCATTTCATCTCGGTGTTCCGTGCCTTTTTGCTCAACAACCGCAAAGCCATCGCCTATTTCCACACCTTTCACTGCGTTGATGCTCATCAGTGCTTTTGCAATGTCGGCGTCTAAGCGATCAAAAACAGGTGCGCCAATCCCGGGCGGCAAGCCTGTTGCCACAACAGTGATTTTAGCGCCTATAGAATTGCCTTCTTTATTGATCGCTTTCATCGTCTCTTCCATCTTTGGAACCGCCTTCACGTCGGGACAAAAGAATGGATTGTTATCGATTTCAGCGTAATCGATGTGCTCAATTTTCACGGGGCCCAATTGCGACAAGTAGCCAACAATTTCGATGCCTTTCGATGCTAAATATTTCTTCGCAATGGCGCCAGCGGCAACACGCATCGCTGTTTCACGCGCCGATGAACGACCGCCACCACGGTAGTCACGATGTGCATATTTTTGCTCATAGACGTAGTCGGCGTGCGCAGGTCTGAAGGTGTCTTTGATCGAGGAGTAATCTTTTGAACGCTGGTCTTCGTTTTGTATGATCAGTCCAATAGGCGTACCGGTGGTACGGCCTTCAAAAACCCCTGACATGATTTGAATGCGGTCGGATTCTTTGCGTTGCGTTGTGTAGCGAGAGGTTCCTGGCTTGCGTCGATCCAGTTCACGTTGAATGTCTTCTTCATTCAACTCAATTCCTGGGGGACAACCATCAATAATGGCACCCAAACCCACGCCGTGACTCTCACCAAAGGTCGTCACACAGAATAAGCGCCCCAACGTATTTCCTGACATAGCTCACAAACCCATACACAATTAAATAAAGCACACAGTGTACCGCAGTTGGACTTAAATTTCCGCTGCAAACGTGGCCAGATGCTGTTTAATTGACGCGTGACTCAAGGCGAACACCCCGGTACCACCGTGCTCAAATTCAATCCATGTAAATGGTACATTTGGGTACAGCGCCTCAACGTGCACCGCGCTGTTGCCGACCTCAACAATCAACACGCCCTCGTCCGCCAAGTAATGCGTTGCCTCATACAAAATGCGCTTGAGCAGCAGCAGACCATCGTCACCCGCTTCCAATCCTAGTCGCGGCTCATGATGAAATTCAACCGGCATACTCGCCATGTCCTCGGCATCCACATACGGAGGGTTCGAAACAATCAGGTCGTACTGATGCTGCTTGGGAATGGCATCAAACAGATCCGACTGAATCAGCGTCGTTCGATCCAGCAAATCCGAGTGCGCTTGATTACGCTGTGCCACCGCCAACGCGTCTTCGCTGATGTCCGCCAAATCCACGTGACTGTCCGGCAGGTACGCCGCCGTCGCCAAACCGATGCATCCACTGCCACAACACAAATCTAATAAAGTGGGATTGGCCGATTCAGTCAACCAACCGTGAAACTGCGCGTAGATCAACTCCGCAATAGGCGATCTTGGAATCAGTACCGACTCATTCACAATGAACTCGAGTCCACAAAACCAAGCTGTGCCTAAGATGTACGCAGTGGGTTTACGCAGTTCAATGCGCTGCTTCAACCATTTCTGTACTTGCGTGCATTGCGCACTCGTCATTGAGATATGTGCGTGTGCCTCAATATCAAATTCACTGAGCCCCAAACCGTAACACACCAACCACACGGCTTCGTCTAAGGCGTTGTCCGTTCCATGACCAAAATATAACTGCGCATCATTCAGCTGTTGCGCCACGGCGTCAACGCACTGAGCAAATGTCATTCCATCAAAGGCACTCATTACAAGGTCGAGGCCAATTCAGCACCTTGTCGAATGGCGCGTTTTGCGTCCAATTCAGCCGCCAACTCCGCACCACCAATGAGATGAACATCCAATGCACTGTCTTTGGCAGAGTCTGTTAACGCGTCAAACAACGAGCGCTCCGACACTTGCCCTGCACAAATGATCACATTGTCCACGTCCAATATTTGCGATTTCCCATCACGCGTGATATGCAAACCGTCATCGTCAATCTTGTCGTATTGACAGCAATTGACCATTTGCACGTCTTTCTTACGCATCATGGCCACATGAACCCAGCCACTGGTTTTCCCTAAGTTCTTCCCGACTCGGCTGTCTTTGCGCTGCATTAAATACACTTTGCGCGCAGGGGCTTTGACATCGCTGGCGACCATACCGCCAGCCTCTAATGTGTCAAAATCAACGCCCCACTCTGTCTTCCATTCATCCAACGGCTCTGGCGTGGTGATTTCTCCGATCTGCATCGGTTCAAAGCGCGTCTCATAACGCTGTACTAAAAACTCACTCACATCAAACCCAATACCGCCCGCCCCAATGACCGCAACGGATTGCCCAACCTCGGCATGACCACGTAACACATCAATGTAACTCAGTACTTTGGGATGATCCACACCCAGAATACCCGGTGTTCTTGGCGTGACTCCGGTGGCCACGACGACGACGTCAAACCCCGCGCCGATTAAATCATCCGCCGACACGCGCTCATTCAGACGCAAAGTAACCGAGTATTTTTTCAGCATGCTGTCGTAGTATTTAATGGTTTCCCAAAACTCCTCTTTACCCGGTACCCGCGCTGCCATATTAAATTGACCGCCTATTCGGTCAGACGCGTCAAACAAGGTCACGTCATGCCCGCGTTCAGCCGCTACCGTGGCACACGACAATCCCGCTGGCCCTGCGCCAATGACCGCAATTTTTTTCGCTTTTGCCGTTTTCACGTACACCAATTCGGTTTCGTAACACGCTTGAGGATTCACCAAACACGTGGTGCGCTTCATTTGAAACGTGTGATCCAAACACGCCTGATTACAAGCAATGCACACGTTAAGCTCGTCTCGACGGCCTTCTTTTGCTTTCAACACAAAATCGGGATCGGCGAGCATGGGACGCGCCATCGACACCAAGTCGGCTTTGCCTTGCGACAAAATATCCTCAGCCACTTCAGGCGTATTGATTCGGTTGGATGCAATAACCGGCACAGTCACGACGTCTTTCACTTTTTTCGTCACATCCGCAAACGCGGCACGCGGTACCGACGTTACGATCGTTGGTATTCGAGATTCATGCCAACCAATACCGGTATTAATGAGATCCACACCCGCGCGTTCAGAGGCTTTCGCCAATTCTAAGATATCATCCTGTGGTGAACCTTCACCAACCAGTTCCAACATAGAGAGGCGGTAAATAATGATAAAGTCATCGCCACACGCCTTACGTACTTGCTCAATGATTTCGAGTGGAAAGCGCATGCGATTCTCGTTGCTGCCACCGTATTCGTCCGTGCGTTTGTTAGTGCGAGGACTGGTAAATTGATTGATCAAATACCCTTCACTGCCCATGATTTCAACCCCATCATAGCCCGCTTTTTGCGCCAGCTTGGCTGCATTCACAAAGTCTTTGATCGTTCGTTTGACTTGCCGCGTGCTCATGGCGCGTGGCTTGAACGGATTGATCGGCGATTTGATACTGGACGCAGACTGCGACAAGGGATGGTAACTGTAACGCCCCGCATGCAGTAACTGCATGCAAATCTTACCGCCTTTTTCATGCACCGCTCGTGTCACAATGCGATGCGACAACACATCGATCACATTGGTCATAGTGCTTGAGAACGGGTAAAACCATGCGCGTCGATTTGGATTAATACCACCGGTAATAATCAGACCAACACCACCTTCTACACGCCGTGCAAAATACGCGCCCCATTTTTTTCGATGCCATAAGCGGTCTTCTAAACCGGTGTGCATCGAGCCCATAACCGCTCGGTTATTTAACGTCACATTACCCGATGTAATTGGGCTAAGTAGATGAGGATACTGAGACATATATGAGGCTCCATTAGCTTAGAGGGTATGAGTGCATGCGCGAGGACGCGGAAAAAACATCACTCACACAGACTGATTTTTGTTAGAATGGGTAATTATGCACAAAAACTATAGCATACGGCACTTTTTGCACACGCCAGTCACTATAATGAGCATACGACAAATAAATATTACATTGACCGCATCGACACAGGCTTTCACATGAACGAAAAAATTTCAAAAGCATACCGAGACATCATCACTGAAATTGGCGAAGACGTAAATCGTCCTGGCTTACTCGACACACCAAACCGTGCAGCCAAAGCATTTGAATTTTTGAACAGAGGCTACACGCAAAGCGTTGACGAAGTGGTCAACAACGCGTTGTTCCCATCCGACAGCGAAGAAATGGTCATTGTGCAAAACATCGAATTGTATTCCATGTGTGAGCATCACTTATTGCCATTCATCGGTAAGTGCCACGTCGCGTATTTACCCACAGGCAAAGTATTGGGTCTGTCAAAAATTGCGCGCATTGTCGATATGTACGCTCGCCGCTTACAAATTCAGGAATCATTAACAAAACAAATCGCCACGACCATCCAAGAAGTAACGGAAGCCTCTGGTGTGGGTGTCATCATTGAAGCCAAACACATGTGCATGATGATGCGCGGTGTTGAAAAACAAAATTCACAGATGAAAACATCGTCTATGCTGGGTCAATTCCGAACCAGTGCATCGACGCGTAATGAATTCCTATCGCTCATTACCAATCACTAAACAGGCACTCTTGGTTGGGTCGTTCACAAGAGTAGAGCGTTTACGATCGTAGTCAACGCATTTTCAGAAACGCATGAATGCGATTAACAATGACACCTGCATGGACTGGGTCTAAATGAAAATGGTGTCCTCCCGCTAACGACTCCATCTGCACACATTGATTACCGGGCGTCTCAGCTAGTGCGGAGGCCATCCACGGACCAAACCCCTCTTGCGCCAACAACACCAACGTCGGCACACTCAGTGTTTGATAAAACGCGGCATTCTGAACCTCGTTTAATTTCATCGCAGACGCACGTGTCACTCGCGCGTCAGAGCGCCATTCAAAACGGCCGTCAGACACCTCGATAAGTCCTCGCTCCACAATGCCTCTCGCCTGCTGTGGTTCCATGCCTGCGGCCTTGCAACGCGCTGAAATGGCTTCATCCACCGTTGCATAATGCGGCATCACATGAGTACTTCGACTGTGTTGCCGCAGGTGTTTTGCCAACTGCTTAGGCGCCTCCTCTGACGGCACTGGCATGGCCAGCATTCCATCCAGCACAATGAGTTGACAAGTGATCTCAGGCAGACTTGCGGCCAACAGAGTCGCGACCATCGCGCCACGCGAGTGCCCCAATAAAATCGGCTGATCAAGACCCAATGCATCAATTAACGCATTCAACTCCAACAAATCATCCCAAATGTTATACGCGCCTTGAATGTGCCGATGCTGTGACTTTCCATGCCCTGCCATGTCCAAGGCAATGACATCAACGTCACACTGAGACACCAACAACGGTGCCAACACGTCAAAGCTGTTGGCATTGTCTAGCCAGCCATGTAACGCGAGCACCGTGGCATGATTCACAGCTTGCGCGCTCCGCCAATGTTTATAGACGTACGTTAATTCACGTACCGTGCACTGCGCTTCACTGCATTGGACGTCGAGGGTCATGCCCTTCTTACCGTTGTGTATGCCATACGCACTCCATTAACCCGTTACATGCTGAATGCAATCAACACTGGCCCATCCCGGTATCCATTCACTTGAGCGCAAGCATGCCAAACTGGACGTGTTCAAAAATTCAGCGCGTCCTAAACGAGCATCACCATCGCATAACACATTAATTAAACGATTCACTAAGGGTTGGTGGCTCACGATCAACAAACGGCTGGGAGCATGACGCGACAAATGCGTCACCAAGGAAGAGACCAAGCTGTCTGGCTGAAGTAAGTTCACGGTATCAAATGACGCGGTCACACTCAATCCAGAGAGGAACATCTGCGCGCTTTGCTGCGCTCGAACGTATGGGCTGACCCAAACCGCATCGAACGTAACCCCCTGCTGAGTCATGAACTCGGCTTGCTGTTGAATGTGCGTCAACCCCTTTGGTGTCAACTCACGCAACGCATCACTCGGCGCTTGGTGTGTCGCATCGCCATGACGTAAAATCCACACTGTTTTGTCATCGCCCATGTGTGCATCCGTCATGAGTCACTCTGTTCATTCCACTGAAAACGACACGTCAATCGCGCGTTCACTGGCCATCATACCAGAAACCAGCTCATCCAATGCCTTGTTCTCGAACATCAAACCGTGCAACGCATCGACCAACGGCATGTACACATCCAACTCCACCGATTTTTCTTTGATGGTCCTCAAGGTATTCACACCCTCAACCACTTGACCAATCGCTTCTTCGGCCTGCTCTAAATTTTTGCCTTCGCCAATCGCTGCGCCCATTCTAAAGTTACGACTGGAAGGCGACGTACAGGTGACAAACAAATCACCCACACCCGCCAACCCCAAAAAAGTCAACGGGTCGGCGCCCAGTTTCACCGCTAAACGACTCATCTCAGCTAACGAGCGCGTCATCAGCATACTTTTCGTGTTATAGCCCAACCCCATTGCATCGGCGAATCCAGCAATAATGGCGTAAATATTTTTCAACGCACCTGCCAACTCAACGCC
>JBCDEX010000071.1:0-7627 GCA_039178995.1 Pseudomonadota bacterium
ATGCGCCCGTTAACGCATCACACAATGACATCAAACACTCGGAATCAATGTCACTCAGCGATGATATCAACGACCCAGACTCTGAATACGACACACACCCCAAGCAAGGCGCTTTAATCATCCGCTTTAAGGCGTCCACATTCTGCTCATAGCACTGCATTGTCTCTGCTTGCGTCTGATTGGCCACCCATCCCAGGACAGACAATCCCATTGATTCGATATCACGAACCGTTAACAGCGAGTGATTTAAACATCCCAGCGTCATATCCACCACCAACACGACACCTACGTTCAACGCAGCAGGCAAGTCACACAAGCTTTCACGATCGTTCAAAGGAACACGCCACCCACCAGCCCCTTCAATCAACAATACATCTTCACGTCGCTGTTGTAGTTCAACGGCATGAGCAACCAACGAATCAAGCTGAATATATGCGCACGCATTCTGTGCAGCTATGTGCGGCGCAATGGGTGCTTCGAATGCAATTGGGTTGACTTGCTGATACGACATATCGGCCGACATGCATCGCTGAAGCAACAAGGCATCCTTATTACGCAGACCTCCCTCAATCCTGTCGCACCCAGCCGCCACTGGCTTCATCGCCACGGTCGACAAGCCCAGTTCATTCATCTTTAACAACAATAGACACGACACCCATGTTTTTCCCACATCGGTGCTGGTCCCAGTAACAAATAAAGTCTTCATTGTTTCACCACGTTTACATACAACACTTCGTATGTTGCTGGACAATGTTGTTCCATCGAATCTCGCTCGTAGGCACGCTCCACCTCAGAGAATACGTGTTTTCCAATCAACCCTTTGGGCCCTACATTATATGAGGTGTGCGCGCCAAGCAATTTCAATTCTTTCATCAACGCCATCGCGGATGGATACAACTTCACCATGCGTTCAACTTGTATGCTGCGCTCTAACAGCCTAGACTCTGCCAATGCACTGCGAATATCCTCAAGCGCCACACACTCATTCACTCTCGAGTGCATTGGATCGACTGCCTGCCAAGCCGCTCTCAACTCACATAAAGTATCGGGTAAGAAGGTACTGAACACACACACTCCCGATGGTGACAATACTCGCTGCACCTCTTTAAACACATCGCCGATGTCCAACGCCCATTGGAACCCCATGTTGCTAAACACCACATCAACCGAACTATCACGAAACGGCAACTGCTCAAAATCAGCGCACACCAATCGAGCATCGCTTCCTCGATCACCCGACACTGACAGCATATCATGCGCTAAATCTGCCGCAATCACTCGGGCATTTGGAAAACGCTCAGCTAACCCCTTCAAGGCGTAGCCTGTGCCACAAGCCAAATCCAGCACGGTCATCGATCGTGCGCGAGGCAACACCTCAACATCGTCAAGCAACGACAACAGCGCATCACTCGATTGCTGCTGCAACTGCGCAACAGCATCGTATGTGCTCGCAGCGGCACCAAACGAACTGGCCACCCGCTCCTTATCTTTCATCACCTGTTGAGTCATGTGTGATACCGTCTGCGCAACACACTCTCCAAGCTGCTCTGAATGAGATAACATCAACGCGTGCGGAGCGTCATCAACGACATGCACTTGAGTATGTGGCGCATAAGACCTCAACGCTTGAATGACAGCGTGCGATGATAACGCATCGTCTGCCGCATGAATAAAACACACTGGCGCACTGCTGTCGTACACTGCTGAACGCATGTCAATTGAATGAACCAAATTCAAGCTTTCCTGTAACACTTTCTGAGTCAGTTGAGTCAACGGCTCGGCTTTATGTATTTTCTTTAGTGCGCGCCACAACGACTTGTCCAATGTACGAGCATGCGCGCACACACCCAAAAAATGCGCCATATAGGTTTCAGGATGTTCTTGCAGTTGCCTCACCGCTTGATCCGCTAACGAAGGCGCAACTCCCGGCCAATCACCTGTTTGAATGAAGCAAGGATTACTTGCGATCGACACCACACCCAAACATCGTTCGGGATAACATTGAGATAACGCAAGTGCGATATTGCCTCCCAAAGACCAACCACAAAAAACAGCCGTCTTTGGTAACACGGCAGCCAATGCAGGCAATAACACATCCTGATCATAGCACCCAGATTGATAGTCAGACGCCCCATAACCTGGCAAATCAATCACCGTAATGTGGCACGTCTTTAACAGGCTTGGTATGAGCTCACTCCACACAGCCGACGACAACCCCCAGCCATGAATCAACACCAACTCAGGCGCTTGATGACGACATGCACTTTGAATGCGCTTTGCGTGGATCGCTGGAAGCGTCACAAGCTCATCTCTCGATTCAATACACCATACCGCTTGCATGTGTCACGCAAGGTATGAATCAAATGATCCAATTGTTCCACCGTGTGCTCTGCACTCAACGCAATACGTAAACGAGCTTGTCCTTGCAGCACTGTCGGTGGACGGATCGCCACCACCAAACACCCCTGCTCCATCAATTGCTGACTGATCAACACCGCCGTTTCACTATCACCTATCAACACGGGTTGAATTGCGGTCATGGAAGGCACTAACGGTACGTCGTTAATTCGGCATGTATCGGTAAAATAGTGTATGTGTTCTTGCAACTGATCTCGTCGCCACGCTTCCGTCGTTAGCAATGTTAACGACACTCTCATCGCCGCAGCCATCGCTGGCGGCATGGCCGTTGTGTACACATACGAGCGAGCAAACTGGACCAAATTATCAACCATGGTCGAATCACCTGCGACAAACGCGCCAAACCCACCCAGTGCTTTACCTAACGTGCCCATGTAAATAGGCACATCTGTTTGACTCAATTGATGATATTCCAACGTGCCACGCCCAGTGTCACCGAGACAACCAAACCCATGTGCGTCATCCACCATCACACACGCATTGTGCTCTCGCGCCAACGGACATATCGAAGACAAGTCTGCAACATCACCGTCCATACTGAACACGCCATCCACCGCAATCACCTTATGCTGAGCCTCATCTGATTCGAGGCGCGCGGTTAAATGATCAATATCATTGTGATTAAATCGCACACTGCGCGCTGCACTTAATGCGGCACCGTCCAACAAAGACGCATGATTGAGCTTGTCTTGAAATACGCTTGTGTGTTTATTCAACAGCGCGTGCATCACGCCCACATTCGCCATATATCCACTGGAAAACAGCAGCGCTCGATCACGACCCGTAAATTCGGCCAGTTCGTCTTCAAGCGCATGATGCTCATAAGAGTGGCCACACACCAAATGCGATGCGCCTGAACCCACCCCATAGCGCTTAGCGCCTTGTTCAAGCGCGTTAACAATCGAGGGGTGATTGGCGAAGCCAAGATAATCATTGCTGGAAAAATTAACGCACTGATCCCCGTTAACCGATACAATCGTAGACTGAGGCGTCATTAACACTCGTCGAGTTCGATGTAAGTGTTGCTGTTGACGATCAATTAAGCGTTGTTGCCAATACTCAGAAAGCGAGTGCATTTGAAATTATAACTCACAGTGCTGCATTATAGAAAGGTGCATCTGCATCCGACGATGGCACCGCACTGCGTGTTTCATTTGGAACACGGACACGTACTTGCTCTTGGGTCGCGTCATGCATTTGCTGATCGTCTAACAACAGCTCTTGCGGTTGAATCCCTAACCGCGCAAACAAACGCATGTCATTTTGTGTGGCTGGATTGCTCGTTGTCAGTAATTTCTCACCATAGAAAATTGAATTCGCACCCGCAAAAAACGCCATGGACTGCATTTGCTCGTTCATGTCTTCACGCCCAGCGGACAAACGCACATGCGATTGAGGCATCAACAAGCGAGCCACAGCAATGCAACGAATGAAGTCAAACGGATCGAGTGCATTTTGCTCCAACGACTCGTCCAACGGCGTGCCTTCAATTTTGACCAGCATATTAATGGGCACACTTTCTGGATGCTGTGGCAAATTCGCCAACTGCTGCAAAAACGCGATGCGATCCTGCTCTTCTTCACCCATGCCCATAATGCCACCGCAACAGACTTTAATGCCTGCGTTACGCACGTTCTCGAGCGTATCCAAACGCTGCTGATAGCTGCGCGTGGTAATGACTTTTTCATAATACTCAGGCGACGTATCCAAGTTATGATTGTAATAATCCAAACCAGCATCGGCCAATTGCGCGGCGTGTTGCTCGTTCAACATCCCTAAGGTCATGCATGTTTCCATGCCCAGCGCCTTTACGCCTTCAACCATGGCCACCACCGACTGCATGTCACGGTCTTTAGGTGAACGCCAAGCCGCCCCCATGCAAAAGCGCGTTGAACCTGCGCTTTTTGCACGTTTGGCTTCAGTAATCACACGCTCCACTTCCATCAGCTGCTCTTTTTCCAAACCGGTGTCGTAACGGTTGCTTTGAGAACAGTACTTACAGTCCTCTGGGCACGCGCCAGTTTTAATACTCAACAAGGTACTGATTTGCACTCGATTGGGATCAAAATATTGACGATGCACGGTCTGCGCTTGAAATAACAAATCATTGAACGGCTGCTCATACAGCGCTTGAATCTCATTGTACTGCCAATCGTGACGAGTCATGGTGGTCATAAGTAAACTGCCTTTTATCTTTGGGTGCGCAGCCTATTTGACGAAACTTATTTAACGCTGCCATAGCTGAGGCAAACAGTGCGCACGAATCATGGCTCACAGTCTAACGAACCGCACCCTCTTGTCAACTTACAAACAATTTAAAGTTAACAGCTATCAAAAAGGCTAATGCATACCACTCTTCTATCATGTCATAGACACTGTAGCGGTACAGTGAATTTGGTCACGTAATAGGAGGTGCTAGAATGATCAAAAGAATCGTACAAAACAGCTCTCTTCCATAATAAAAAACAACCCACTTACAACTGAATACTACTCTCAACTATTTCCACTAGCCTCTTACTTAGAGTTACGATAGAGCATCTGATCCGTCTCATTCCATACATCTCTCTCGATTGTGATGCATCTCACATATCAATTGCGTCCCGTCTGATACGCTCCGCATACCTCATCAGCGAAGCGTATACTGCATGCACACACATCACTCACCCTGCACACCTAAACGGCATTGGTTAGATCAATTACTCAGCAATCATTGCTGGTTGTGCCGCTCGTCTCGGCAACGCACTAAAGCATTGGTACGCTCTTATTTTTGCTCACACTGCGAACACAGCCTGTCACACAACCGTCGCTGTTGTCAGCGATGCGCACGCCCCATGACCTCTGAACTTGCCTTTGAATGCGCAGCCTGCCAACAACACCCGCCCGCTTACCAAACATGTGTGACCGCATTCACTTTTGAACACGACGTTAAAGAATTGATTCACGCATTTAAATACGAACAAAGATTGGATTATGGAAAAGCACTCAGCTTCATATTGGCGCAGCGCATACACACGCGCATTACGAAATACGACCCACTCCCTACACTGCTTATACCTGTACCATTACACCCTACTAAACTAGCACAACGAGGGTTCAATCAAGCGCATGACATCAGCCATGCTTTGTCCAAACATCTCAACATTGAATGCGATCGCCACGTCATCAAACGCACTCGTCGAACGCAAGATCAACACACACTCAACGCATCTGAACGCAAGAGAAATGTGCGCGGTGCATTTGCATTGCATCCACAATCACAACACCGATTGCGCTCGCACACACACGCTGCATTGATCGATGACGTGGTCACCACAGGAAGCACATGCGACGAATTGAGTCGCTTATTGCAGCAGCAAAACGATATCCGTGTCGACGTATGGGCATTGGCTCGCGCCGCAAAGCAGTGATTCAACATTTTATTCGCTAGGAGTATTTTTTTTAAACACCAGCATTCGATTATTGGCAGGCATCGGAACATCGTCTTGCACGCTGAGATCAAACTGCAACATCACATCAATGACATCCGATAGATTA
Organism: Pseudomonadota bacterium; assembly: GCA_039178995.1. Classification (GTDB taxonomy): domain Bacteria; phylum Pseudomonadota; class Gammaproteobacteria; order Pseudomonadales; family JBCDEX01; genus JBCDEX01. Next base: position 5,953 of record JBCDEX010000071.1, read on the forward strand.
CGCAATCCACTCAACGGATCACGCGCCTGCAACATTTGATCAAACGCTCGATTGCTGTCAGACGTATACATACCTTTGACGTTAAACGGTCCGTACACACACAGCACACCGCCTTCAGGTAACACGGCGGATATTAAACGCACACAAAAACATACTTGAGCCCACGACATAATATGAAACGTGTTCGCAGTAAACACAGCATCAAAGGCATATGGCGCTAATGCACCTGCTTCCATCACATCCACATCCAATGACAATGGCGGCAACACATTGTCCAATAGCCCGGACTCCAACCACGAATTAATACCCGGAAGGTGCTGAGGCACATCACTGGGCTGCCAAATCAGACGTGGTAAATGACGCGCAAAATGAACTGCATGCTGGCCTGTACCACTGCCAATTTCAAGCACACGCGCTCTATCAGAAAACACCGATTTCAGTACGTCAAGAATCGGTTCTTTGTTGTTGTCACACGCTTGAGAAAATGGCTTATTCATAGAGGCTCACAGATTTATTTATAGACAATTATTTTTAAATTATACCCATCAAGACCACAACAAAAAATGACCTTTCTTCTCTGCGCACTAGAGCTCTTTATTAACACGCGTTGCATTATATTTAATCACATTAACTTGAGAAAGATGATCGTATGATGTTGTTTGGAAAACCCAACTCAAACTGATCTTGGGGGCTGTAAATTGATGGACATCACTTTGCCATGAACCTGATCGTTCATGGCGATCAAGTCACCATGGTACCTGCATTTTTAGGCACACATCATGATGTGCCATCCGACATTCTCATCCAAGAAGAAAAAATGGCGCCCACACTCTTACAGAGCTTAACATCCGAGCAACAACACAGCGCGATCGTGTCCAATGACGCCATGGCGGTCTTAGCGGCTCCAAGTGTGCTCTCTGTTCGCACCGACAACGCGCGACATTTTGATTATTCGAGCATAAAAAACATCGGTTTGCCTGCCTCTCACATGAGTTCAGCACAAAAAAATTACTAATGTCGTTGATTAAACTGTACGTGAACAACCTCAACAGCCATTTTAATACAGAGTGGTTACGCGTCATCGAGTCTTCATTGGATCACACGTTATTCGCATGGCATGGATCGATCCAAATGGGTGAGCCAGCCTATTACCGCGTGCACAATCCACATGTTTTAATTGAGTTCGACCAAGCCGACAAGCTGGGTCATCGTCATGCACTGATTCGCCCTCCATCAGACCAAGATTACGGTGGATTTGTATCACAGAACAACTTACCGAGTAGCTTACGCACGCATTACCGTGACGCCCAACACCATCAGACACACACCCACTAAAAAGCGACAGACACAAGGTTGCTTCACAAGGTGTAAATTCACGCCCGATGGTTTAATATGCTCGTCTAAACGTGACTGAATTAACATTTTGAGAGACTGACTATGTTTAACACCAACCAATACTTCGATGGCCAAGTGGCTTCCATTGCATTTAACGGCGAAGAACACCTTGCCACTGTTGGCGTGATTGCGCCCGGCGAGTTCACGTTCAACACCAGCCAGCACGAAACGATGACCGTTGTCAGTGGCGACATACACGTGCAACAGGCCGACGAATCAAGCTGGACACAGTATACTCGAGGCCAATCATTCGAGGTACCCGCAAACAGTCACTTCAGTG
>JBCDEX010000072.1:0-7556 GCA_039178995.1 Pseudomonadota bacterium
CTTAATTAAGCAACTGTTCACCGAGCTCGAACGCCAGGTGTCGTTGGAGCCTGTTGACGTTGAAATCACGATTAAAGAACAAGCGCCGCATCAATGGGGCTTTCGAGGAATGACAGGTGATGAAGTGCACGATTTAGATTATGACGTTAACGTTTGATAGCGTGTCGCGTGCGATGTTTTAATTTGAGAGGCTCAATCTATGTGTGATCTGGTTAACACCTTGCGTTTGTGTACCTGTGGCGACTCGGTGGATCAATCTAAGCCTTACTGAGTGTTGCGCCGAATGGGTTTGGAGCAGCCTGGGTTGGTGATGGGGGAGTCCAAGCTCGGTTATGACGTATTTCGTGATGATATCGATGGATTGCCAATGCCTGAGCAGTTGGCTTATCAGCTAAACATGTTTGACTGCTTTGACGTAGATTATCAGCCATCCGTGGGCGATGCGTTGAGTCTATATGTTGGCGGCGCTCATTATCCATTCGAGTATGTCATGCACAGCATCGACTGCCTCTGGGAGGTTCGAGACCCACACCTCACGGTCCGTAACGGTCAGCCACCAAAACAAACGCTCACAGGGTGTATTCAATATATAGACAAATATCGCAGCTTAAAGTGACTAATCTAGCTTCTATGGCTATAATGGCTTAATTAGCTAATATTTGAAGAGTGGGTCGATGAACGTAGCAGCAACGGAGCTTAAAAACCGATTAGGGCAGTACCTTGAAGTGGCACAGCGTGAGCCAGTGATTGTGGAAAAATCAGGTCGTGTCAGCAATGTGCTGTTGTCCAAGGTGCGTTACGACGCGTTGTGTGAGATAGAGGGTCGATTCGAGAGGCTCATGGCACAGGATGCGCAATGCAAAGGCTTTTTGAGTGATGCCGAAACGCAGCGGTTGTTGGATTTGCGATGACGCTTGAGTGATTGTTGTTCGCTCGAGTGAGTGGCGGATTTGACATTGGGTGAAGATCAAAAGAATGGCGGTGCAGTTGCGATACACTTCATTTAGTCTCAAAACATGCCAAATTATCCCCTGATAATATGGCAAAACAACGATCATGTATCGGCAAAAGGTTTATACATTCAGTTTTTCTACCGTAAGTTATTGATAATAATTTTTATTTTTTAATTTTGTTCGTAGATTCAAAATAATATCAGGGTATTCGCAGGGAAATCATTCTGGGGTGATGCTTGCGCTCAGAAAAGACCCGCCATTGCATCCAAGCTCTGAGGCGTTGTGTAATCACTTGTGTAATTAACAGGTGTTTAATGACTCGTTAACTTACTTGCCCTGTCACACGGATGCGTCGATCCGCTGCGGTGACGGTTGGGCGAGTGGCGGCTTTGGCGCGTTCGATGCGTTGATCGATTATGTTTTTAAATGCGATGATGAAGCCCATGAATAAGAACGCGCCCGGTGGCAAGATGGCCGCCAATAGCCCGGGGTAGTTCGGGAAAAGTACCAGCTTCCAGTTTTCAGCGTCTGCGCCAAACAGCAGCTGCATGTTGTTGAACAACGTACCGGTTCCGATCACTTCACGTAACGCTCCTAAGACCAGCAGCACAGCTGCAAAGCCGATGCCCATCATGAAGCCGTCCACTGCGGCTAAGCCTACGTTGTTTTTTGACGCAAACGCTTCAGCGCGTCCGAGGATGATGCAGTTGGTGGTGATTAACGGTAAGAAAATCCCCAGTATTTGATACAACTCGTAGCTGTACGCTTGGGTGAGTAATTCGACCACGGTGACGGCGGCGGCGATGATCATGACAAACGCAGGAATGCGGATTTCGTTTGAGGTGATGTTGCGAATCACAGAGACCGTGATGTTCGACAATACGAGTACAAATAAGGTTGCCAAGCCCATGCCCAGCGCGTTGACTACCGAGCCTGTGACGGCCAATAGGGGACATAAGCCAAGTAATTGAACGACGCCGGGATTGTTTTTCCACAACCCATCGATGGTCAACTCTTTTACGGTCTTTGTGGCCATGATCAGTTCTCCTGAGGCGATTGAGGTTGCGTGTGGTGTTGCTCAAAGTGCTTCAAACTGTTGTACACCGCTTTGGTGATCGAGCGTGGGGTGATGGTCGCCCCAGTGAATTGGTCAAACACGCCTTTGTCTTTTTTAACTTTCCATTGTGCCGGTGCTGGGTTACTCAGGCTTTTGTTGTTGAAGCCTAAAATCCAATCGCTTTTTTTTAGTTCGATGGCATCGCCCAATCCTGGCGTTTCACGATGTTGCACCACACGCACGCCTGCGATCCGTCCGTTGTGTTTGATGCCCACCAACAGTTTGATTTTGTCGGAGTAACCATCGGGTGCAATCACGGGGAAAATGTAGCCCACGGGTTTGTTTTGTTTACGTGCCACGTACACCGAGTGGGGAGTGTCTTGCTGAGTGAGTCCAAGCAACGGCGCGTCGTCGAGTTGGATGACGTCGTTTAATAATTCGTTATCGTGTGTGTTCGCAGGGAAAATTTCCAACAGGGCTTTATTCGCGGCTTTGCGCTCTTGTTCGGCAATGCGGTCTTTGGTGAATAAGTAGGTGCCAGCGATGGCGCTGGTGGTTACTGCGGCGAAGAGCGCGAGCAGAATGCCATTTTTGGTGATCGATTGTCCTAGCATCAAGCGTCGCCTCCCTTGTGACCGTACGTGCGTGGTTGCGTGTAGTGGTCAATGAACGGCGCTGCAAAGTTAAGCAACAACACCGCGAAGGCTGCCGCGTCGGGGTAGTTACCCCAACGACGTACGATGAAAATAATGACCCCAATCAATGCGCCGAAAATCATACGACCTCGGTTGCTCACCGCTGAGCTAACTGGGTCTGTCAAGATGAAGAACGCGGCAAACATGGTCGCACCTGAGAATAAATGGAACAATGGTGAGCCAGCGCTTTGTGAGCTGCCGTTGTCGTAAAAGATCAGCGACATGATCGCCAAGCTGATCAGCATGGAGATTGGAGCATGCCATGTGAAAATGCGTCGCCACATTAAATACACACCACCGAACAAAAAGCCTGCGTTGACCATTTCCCAGCCTAAGCCGCCCCAGTGTCCAAATTGAGGGGTTTGTGTGGCGAGTTCGCTGAGGCTCAAGCCACCGCCGTTCATGTTTTGACGCACTATGTCGAGCGGAGTGGCCATGGTGTAACCATCAGGGATGACCGACACCGCGCCGGTTTGAGAGCTGAGTTTCCACAAAAAGGTGTCGATGAAGCTGGGCAATGTCCCCAAATCCGATGGCGTGCCCCACGTGCTCATATACACAGGGAATGAGATCAGTAGGATGACGTATGACGCCATGGCTGGGTTGAAGGGGTTGTAGCCCAAACCGCCGTACAGTTGTTTGACGATGAGAATGGCAAACGCGCTGCCGAACACCACCAACCAGCATGGAGCAAAGGGCGGTAGAGCGATGCCGAGGAGCACCGCCGTCACCAACGCGCTGGCGTCGTTTAAGTAGTATTTAACCGGACGTCCACGCAACTTCATCACCATGGCTTCGCACGCCAATGCGGTCAACGACGCCCACAGAATGTTGATGAGATTGCCCCAACCAAAATACAGCGTGAGTGCGAACACGCCGGGAATGGTCGCCAACAACACTTGGCGCATGACGTCTGCGGTGCTGAGTGCGCTGTGGGCGTGAGGAGACGTGATCTGGGTCATGATGAGGCTTCCAATAAGGCCGCTTTCTTGGCCTGTAATTTGTCCAATGAGGCCTTAATCAATTCGGCTTTGTCTGGGTCGCTGGACAGGAGTTCGTCGTATTTGGCTTGCTGCGCGCTCAAGCGTTTGTCGATGGAGGTCAGCTGCTGAGCGCGCTTCTCATCGTCGCTGAGATTGCCAGCCTCTGCGCGAGCTTGTTGAGCGCGTGCAATGGCTGCTTGTGCTGCATCCATTGGCTCGTCTGTCGCTGGAGCGCTTGCGCTATCAACGGCGTTTGATGAGATTGCGGCCAATTGAGCTTTGGCGTCGTCGAGCTTTTGTTGTTGCAGCGCTAAGCCGCTTTTGAGTGCGTCAATTTTGGTGGAATCGCTGGTTTCCAGCGCCGCCATTTTGTCGTTCGCTTTGGCAATGCGTTTTTCTAATGTGGCAATCTGCGTTTTCAATGTGTCTTCAGGCGATTGCTCTGTCGCGGGTTCAGCGCGTTTTTGCTTGGCGCGCTCAATGGCCGCTGCTGCGGGGTCGAGCGCCTTAGCGGAATCGGCTGCAGCCGGTGCGCTCTTGTCTGCTTGAGCGACGTTGTTCTTTTTCGCTTGTGTCCGAGCAATGGCGTCGCTGATCACATCTTGCTTGCTCGGGCTGGCTTTGGCTTTGAGCGCGGCTTCTTTACGTGCTTTGCGGCGTTCTTCTTTTTCGCGCTCTTCACGCTCTAAGCGTTCTTGACGCAATTCAAAACGCTGTTTGGCTTTTTCGGACTTCTCTTGATCGGCTTTCTCCGCACGGATCTCCGCTTTTGAGCTGCGGTAGTATTGCACCAATGGAATGTGGCTGGGGCAGCTGTAGGAGCATGCGCCGCACTCGATGCAGTCAAAGAGATTGTGTTTTTCTAATTGAGTGTTGTTTTGGCTGCGTGAGAACCAATACAGCTGCTGTGGTAACAAGCTCACAGGGCAGGCCTCGGCGCACATGCCGCATCGAATGCACGCTTGAGCGATGTCGTTCGGTGGGCGTTCGGTGACACTCGGCGCTAAAATGCAGTTGGTGGTTTTGACCACGGGAATGTCTAAGTTGGCCAAAGCAAAGCCCATCATGGGGCCACCCATGATGACAGGTTGATTGCCTTGTGCTTGATAATCGCTTTCGGCCAATGCGTGTGATACCGGCGTGCCGAGTGCGATGTCGTAATTTTGTGGCGACACCGTTTCACCGGTGACCGTGGTGACTCGAGAGGTCAACGGCTCTCCGTCTACCACGGCTTTTTTGATGGCCTCACAGGTACCGATGTTTTGGCACACAATACCGATGTCGGCAGGTAATCCGCCACTGGGTACTTCGCGTCCGGTGAGGATTTTAATGAGCTGCTTTTCGCCACCCGATGGGTATTTCGTTGGGAACACCACGACGTGAATTTGATCGTGTTCAGTGCACTGCGCACGCAATTGAGCAATGGCCTCAGGTTTGTTGTCTTCGATGCCAATCAGAACCTCCTGACTGGGTTGCACGATGTGTTTGAGAATTTGAATGCCAAGCAACACGTCGCTGCTGCGCTCACGTATGAGTGCGTCGTCTGCGGTGATGTAGGGCTCGCATTCGGTGGCATTGATGATCAATGTGTCAATGGGCTGTTTTGCATTGAGCTTAACCGCTGACGGGAAGCCTGCGCCACCCATGCCCGCGATGCCTGCATTGCGGATCGTATCGAGTAATTCTTCGGCGGAACACTGAGTGTAATCGGCGATAGGGCTGAATTCGATGGATTCGTGCTGACCGTCTGGTTCGACGACAATGCACATGCCATGTAAGCCGGATGCGTGCGCGATGGGACGCTCTTCGATGGCGACCACGGTGCCAGATGACGAAGCGTGTACCGGCACACTGACAAATCCTTTGGCTTGTGCGATAACTTGTCCTCGAAGGACTTGATCGCCGACATTAACGCATGCTAAAGCTGGCGCGCCGATATGCTGAGATAATGGGAACACCAACTGCGCTGGCAACGACATCGGTTTGATAGGGTGTTGCAATGACTGCGCTTTGTTTTCAGGAGGGTGCACACCGCCCGGTAATGGCCAGACTTTGCGATTAGCCACGTCTAATTGCGTATGGGTGCCAGTGTCTATTTGAGTCACAGGAATTTCGCTCATGCTGCGTCTCCCTGATTGGATGAGTTAATCGCAGACTCCGTGCCTCGACCCAGATCGGTGATGATAAGCTGTGGGTCTTTGGGTAGCTCCCAAGACCAATTCGTCAACGTGGTTGGGTATTGCAACATGTCGATGCAATCGACAGGGCAAGGTTCAACGCACAAGTCACAGCCAGTGCATTCGCTGGTGATGACGGTGTGCATGTGCTTTGCAGAGCCTAAAATGGCATCCACAGGACAGGCTTGAATGCACTTGGTGCAGCCAATGCACTCGTCTTCACGAATCAATGCGTATTTTTTAACGCCCGCGTCTTCAACGCCTTCCGCGTCTAATGGTACGACTTCTTTGTCGAGCAGTTCCGCAAGGGCTTGGATGGTGGTTTCGCCACCGGGTGGGCAGCGATTAATCGCTTCGTCTTGTTCCGCAATGGCGGTTGCGTATGGCTTACAGCCAGGATAGCCGCATTGTCCGCATTGCGTTTGCGGTAAAATGGTGTTGATTTGGTCGACCACCGGGTTGCCATCGACCTTGAATCGAATGGCAGCGAAGCCCAATAGTGCGCCAAACACCAGCGCCAATAAGACCAGTGCGAGTAAGGCGGCAACGAACCAATTGGCTTGAATGAATTCCAACATCAGACCAGCCCCGCAAAGCCCATAAAGGCGAGTGACATGAGTCCAGCGGTGATCATACTGATCGCTGCGCCTTGAAACGCCAATGGCACGTCGGCCACGGCAATGCGTTCACGCATGGCGGCAAACAACACCAAGACCAAGGAAAAGCCCAGCGCCGCGCCAAAGCCATACAAGCACGACTCAATTAAGGTGAACGATTTATTGATGTTGATGAGCGCCACACCCAGTACCGCGCAGTTGGTGGTGATGAGCGGTAAAAATACGCCCAGTACACGATGCAAAATGGGGCTGGTTTTGTGCACCACCATTTCGGTGAATTGAACCACCACGGCGATGACCAAAATGAAACTGATGGTTTGCAGGACTTCTAAGTTGAGCGGCGCAAGGATGTACGTATGTACAAGATAGCTCGATAGTGAGGCCAGAGTGAGTACAAACGTGGTGGCCGCGGACATGCCAATGGCGGTCTCTAGTTTGTTAGACACGCCCATGAAGGGGCACAGTCCAAGAAATTGAACCAGAACGAAGTTGTTTACCAGTATCGCGCTGACAAGTAGGAGTGCGTAATCGGCCATGATGACATCTAAGTGGTTGTGTGAGTGATAATGTGAGCTAAACTCAGGGCTGAGTTTAGCAAAAATAGCTCATAACAGACACTTTTTTTGTGTGTCATTCGTAAATCCAATAATCACTATTATGTCATCAAGCTCAACAGTATAAGGCGTTGTATGCAGTTGTTGTTAAATTTGATCGTTCGATTAGTGAATGTTCATGAAAAAACGCGTATTCTTACGCCCTCACATCATCTCATGGGTGAAGGATTGCCCATTTTAGATGAGATGCAACTCGTTGGCTGTGTTGAACGAGGAACGGACCACATTCTTTTTTAAGGTAAGTCAGAAATCTGCATGTTTCATTGGGTTAAAAGCAACATCGCCGTATCGATTTTTCTTGTTATTTTTGGCGCGTTTTCGATTGCGCACATTGTTGCAGTCAGTCTAAATACACAGGGCATGTATGCGACACCCACGTCGCTTGTCGAATGGTTTGGCATCGTTGCGCCGGCGTTTCTGTATTTTGTGTTGGTGTGTTTGTGGTTACTGTTGGTGCGTC
>JBCDEX010000073.1:0-7529 GCA_039178995.1 Pseudomonadota bacterium
CGAAAAGGGGTTATTATGTTGATAGAGAAATATAATAACCCTTGCTATCAAGGTCATAGATTACTGCACTTACCGTGAGTTAAATTGATCACCATGAAAAAATTACCACAAATTACTGCCATCCTCGCCTCATTGGTTTTATTGAGCGGCCCAGGATTAAGCTCGACACCTCCATCCAGTCAATTCAGTAAAAAACAAATCTACACCAGCACCGCCATCGTTAATCAACTAACCTATTGGCATTATTCAAAACGCAGCTTTAACAATCGACTGTCCAGTCAGTTATTCGATAGCTTTCTCACCAATCTTGATCCGCGCAGACACGCACTACTGACCAGTGACATACAACAGCTGGAAAAACATCGTAATAAGCTCGACAATCAAATCAAAAAAGGCGATCTCTCGTTCAGCGCTCAAGCATTTTCGTTGTATCGAAAACGCATGCAGCACCAACTCGAGAAAACACTCAAAGATTGGCCGTCTGCCATCAAACAATTGGACTTCACAAAAAACGATCGCATTTTAATTGATCGCGAAGACGCAGCATGGCCAAAAAACCAACAAGAAGCCGATGCATTGTGGCAAAAAAACATCAAAGCCATGGTGTTAAATTTAGAGATGAGCGACAAGTCCGACAAAGAAGTCACTAATATCTTAAAGAAGCGGTTGCAACGACAGCTTAAAAACTTGGTTGAAAAAGACAGCGACGATGTGTTCCAAATCTACATGAACTCATTGAGCATGCTGTATGACCCGCACACCAATTATTTATCACCGCAAACCGCTGAGAATTTCAACATTAACATGAGCCTCAAACTGCAAGGCATTGGCGCAGTACTGCAACACAAAGACGAAGAAGTGAACGTGGTTCGCTTAATCGCAGGAGGCCCCGCAGACAAGCAAGGTGAATTATGGCCAAACGACCGAATAGTAGCGGTTGGACAAGGCAGCAGTGGCGAAATGGTCGATGTGTTTGGATGGGAGCTGGATGATGTAGTCGGCCTCATTCGAGGCAATCCAAAAAGCACCGTGCGCTTAGAAATCATGCGCGGCTCTGGCAGCTCAACCAAAAGCCACCTAATCAAGATCGTACGTGACAACGTCAAACTGGAAGACCAGTCTGCGCAAAAAGCGATCATTAACGTCCCTGGAAACAATAGCACTAAGAGTAAAATCGGCGTGATCAAAATCCCAACGTTCTACATGGACTTTGATGCGTACCGTCGCGGAGACCGAAACTACAAAAGCACTACACGCGATGTGCGCAAACTCATCGATGAGTTAAAACAAGAATCTATCGACGGTTTGGTGATTGATTTACGTGACAATGGCGGCGGCTCACTGCGAGAAGCTCAAGAACTCACCAGCTTATTCATCGAGCATGGCCCGGTGGTGCAAATCAGACAAAGCAACAACAGCGTCACACCAGACGGAAAGCGCTTGAAGTCGAAATACTACACTGGTGCGTTGGTCGTTTTAATTGATCGACTCAGTGCCTCTGCGTCGGAAATCTTTGCCGCTGCGATTCAAGATTACAATCGAGGCTTGGTCGTAGGCGATCAATCTTACGGAAAAGGCACGGTACAAGCTCTTAAAGAACTTCCTTACGGCGATTTAAAAATCACTGAATCCAAGTTCTACCGCGTATCAGGTGAAAGCACGCAACATCGTGGTGTCATTCCAGACGTCTCGCTACCGCCTTTATACGACAAAGAGGAAATCGGTGAGAGCACTCAAGATCATGCATTAAAGTGGGATAAAATTTCATCTGCACCTCACTCGAAGTACTTAAACTTCAAGCCCATTTTGCCGACGCTCAAACAGCTCCATGAGCAACGCATCAAAATGAACCCCGACTTCATTTTCCAGAAATCAATTCTGGCGCTCAGGCAAACCGATGAAAAATATTTATCATTGAACAAAAGCGTGCGCAAAGCAAAAAACAAAAAACGTGACGCTGAACTTCTAAACATTGAGAACACCCGTCGACGCAGTAAAAATGAAAAACTACTGTCGTCCATTGCTCAACTGGAAGAAGAGGAAAGCAAAGAGCTTAAAAAGGATCGTACGAAGATCAACACGAAGAAAGACTTTTACCTGAAAGAAGCTGCTTACATTTTAGCCGACAGCAACGCCCTGCTATCAGAGCGATGCCGCTCAAAAGAAGCGCCTCATTGCCAACACCCTGTTATGCGACACATCCTTAACAAGAAAAGCGGCAATTTATTTAAGCAGGACTTCAATCAGCTAACGCGACCAAACACCTTGTAACGTCGTTCGCTCATACGGTTAATCACTCAGCGTGGCATGAACGTACTGTACACGCTGAATGATTATCTCAACAGCACACTTCAATCCGCGCACACTCTGCCCTGACAGAGACAGCGCACCGCTTAACCTCGACACGAATCAAATAGACTATGACACATCCTGACAAGCCAACCACTAACGACGACGAATCCAATGCCAACAACAAAGTTGGATTTGTCAGTTTAGGCTGCCCAAAAGCACTGGTCGATTCAGAACGTATTCTCACGCAATTAAAACTTGATGGGTACGAAATCAGCCCGAATTACGACGACGCATCCGTTGTCGTCGTGAACACCTGCGGCTTCATTGATTCGGCAAAAGAAGAATCGTTAAACGCGATTGGTGAAGCCATACAAGAGAACGGCAAAGTCATCGTCACCGGCTGCATGGGCAAAGACGAAGAACACATTCGCTCATTGCACCCCAACGTATTGAGCGTCACAGGACCTCAAGCGTACGAAGACGTGGTCAATGCGGTGCATGAGTATGTCCCATTTGAAAAAAGATACGACCCGCACATCGATTTGGTGCCCGTACCGGAGCAAGGCATTAAACTGACGCCTCGCCACTATGCGTACCTAAAAATATCAGAAGGCTGCAATCACCGCTGCAGCTTTTGCATCATCCCAAGTCTGCGCGGTGACTTAGTCAGTCGCCCAATCGGCGATGTCATGGAAGAAGCGCAACGCTTAGTCAATGCGGGCGTACGAGAATTGCTCGTCATCTCTCAAGACACCAGCGCCTATGGATTGGATTTGAAATACAAAACCGATTTTTGGAACGGTCAGCCGCTTAAAAGCAAATTCATTGACCTGTGCCGAGCGCTCGGTCAATTCGGCATTTGGGTTCGACTGCACTACGTCTATCCGTATCCGCACGTCGACGACGTCATTGAACTGATGCGCGACGGTCTCATACTGCCTTATTTGGACATTCCGTTCCAACACGCCAGTCATCACATACTCAAAGCCATGAAGCGCCCTGCGCATCAAGAAAAAGTACTTACACGCATTAAGCAGTGGCGTGAAATTTGCCCGGACATCACCTTACGTTCCACCTTCATTGTGGGCTTCCCCGGTGAAACCGAAGAAGATTTCCAAGAGTTATTGGATTTCCTCGACGAAGCGCAGCTGGATCGCGTCGGATGTTTCCAATACTCAGCCGTTGATGGCGCCCCTGCAAACGAACTCGACAATCCCGTTCCTGACGCCATCAAGCAGGAACGTTGGGATCGCTTCATGGCCAAACAGCAGGCTATTTCGTCGGCGAAGCTGCAACGCAAAATCAACACCACCGCCATTGTCTTAATTGATGAGATTGAGCCCGGACGTATTGTGGCGCGCTCGGCTGCGGACGCACCTGAAATTGACGGCAACGTCATCATCGCCTGCGACGATGACGATCATGGCTTAGTGCAAGGCGACTTCATTGAAGTGCACATCGACTCAGCCGATGAATACGATTTACACGCCAGCTTAATCTACAGCGACGACGATTAATCAGCGCCATGAATTTATTGTTGCTGCACGAGTCGGACTTCATAAGCGACGACACCGCTCAGCTGGAGGGACGACGCGCAGACCACCTGATCAAGGTACTCAAAGTCCAAGTGGGCTCATCGCTGACATCAGGACGATTGAACGGTTTGATCGGCCGCAGCGTGGTTCAATCCATCGAATCTGGCTGTGTGACGGTACAGTGCAGTTCCGAGTTTTCAGACGCACCGCCCGCGCCATCACACACCCAATTGTTACTCGCACTCCCTCGCCCTAACATGCTGCGACGCATACTCCATCACGCCACCGAGCTGGGCGTTAAAGACATTCATTTGTTTCAATCGAAAAAAGTCGAGAAAAGCTTTTGGCAAAGCCCCATGTTGTCCGATGAGAAAATTCACGAGGCATTGTGTTTGGGCTTGGAGCAAAGCATCGACACCCGCTTGCCAACGGTGACCTATCATAAGCAACTGGCTCACTTCTTAGCTCGTCTGCCTGAAATCAAAGGCGAACGCATCGGCTACGTAGCGCATCCCTATAATGCGAGTCCCTGCCCTCACAACCTCAATCAGCCAAACAGTCTGGTGATCGGTCCTGAAGGCGGTTTCACGCACGACGAAGTCACGGTGTTTAATGAAAACGGGTTCACCAGCATTGGATTGGGTCAGCGCATTCTACGTGTCGAGAACGCGGTCTCAACCGCGCTGTCACGCATCGCGTACTGGCCTTAGTAACACCATACGTCGACAGCACGCCACGTCATTCTTACTAGCTAAACAACGCCAAATTGTGCGTTTGGAAATTACTCAGATGCGGGAATACCGACAGCGCACCCTGCGCATCCAGCCCGTACCATTGCGCCAGCGTCGCGGCGTACTGGTCAACGGAGAACTGAGGCAACAGCCGTCCACGGTTAATCGTGTCCGTACCGTCTAATGACAAGTCTGGCATGCGTCCAATGATCTCGCCGCCTTTGACCGACGTACCCATGATCACATGATGCCCGCCCCAACCGTGATCCGTTCCATCGCCGTTGGTGCCCACCGAGCGACCAAAATCCGATGCGGTAAACGTCACCACATCGTCTTCGATGCCCAATTCGATCAATGCGTTTTGAAACGCGGCCAAGCACTGATCCAAGTCTTCATACAATTCCGCTTGTTCTTCATTTTGATTCGCGTGTGTATCAAATCCGTTTTTACGGGCAAAAAAGCATTGGCGGTTCATTGAAAAACTGTCACGCGCCTTCAACATACGCGCAATGGTTTTTAATTGATCGCCCAATTTCGTATCTGGAAACACCGTCTGCAATTCAGGCAGCGCATTGAGCACATCCGCCACTTCCGTTGACAAGTTCAACGACGTTTTTTGAATGCCTTGATACTCCGATAAGAACACATTGTCTTGACTCGCTTCTAACAACTTTTGATACGTCGCTCGACGCGCCTGATTGGCTTTACTGGCCCCTTTAAACGCCTTGTACTCTTGTGCGCCTGTGCGTGCCAACACATACGGCAACGTCTCACGCCCAATTTGCCATGCGTTGCTGGAACTGGTGCTGATGTTCATTGGCAACACACCGTTTGGATTCGCATTGGTCTGCAACCCATCGGCGATGCGTCCTGCCCACCCTTGCAATTGAGATGCGGGCAACGAGCCTCTTAACCATTGTTTGGTTTGGTCGTTGTGTGAAAACAAATGCGGCGGCAATTCAATGCGGCGGTTCATGTAATCGTCGTACGACGTTGGCTCAACCAAGGAACCCACGTTCGAAATGAACGATAATTTCTTTTGATTGAATAACTGATGCAAATTAGGCAGCTTAGGGTGCAACCCAAACTGATCGTCTTGAGAAGACGTTGTGTCAATCGACAACAAGCTGTCTCGATCCACCGCCAAATCTTGGCGCACGTCAGCGTATGTCGCATACCCCGAATCAGAGCGCGGAATGATCATGTTCACACTGTCGTTGCCACCGGCTAAGTAAATGCATACGAGGGATTTATAACCCGACAAGTTACCGAACGACAGATTGCGAGACAGCGCATTTAAATTTGCAAAACTGGGACCCACACCACCGGCTAGAACGCTTGCGCCACTTAACACCATCGCACCTTTCAAAAAGTGCCTGCGTGACATAATGTCTTTTTTCGTCATGAGAAACTCCTTACTGAGCAGCTTGTTCAGCTTGCGACATGATTAAATAAATGGCATCGATCACCCGCTCGGTTTTGTCTGCATCCGTTGCACTCGGCAACGCATCGATGTGCTCACGAATGATGTTTTTCGCCGTGTCAGGCAATGCATTGGCGGTGAGCATCAAATCAAGGTAATTCACCATTTGTTGACTGTTTGTGGCCATCGACCATGCTTTGCTCAAATTCATCACCGGCTTATTTGGGTCTGTGTTCGTCTGCTTAATGTGCGTCAGAAAACGGTTCGACAACGTGGTCATCTGACTTTCGTTGGTGATTTGGAACTCAGGCGATTCCATGTTGCTGTTCGCAAATTTTCCGCTGTGTTTGTAATCCGGACGATAAAAATTAAACACCGTGTTTGAGTTCAACGCGCCTTGACCAAAATCGGTTCCTGCCGATTGATAATGGAAGTTTCCACTGGTCGAACGCGCATTGAACGCACGCCACAATCCCGCTTGACGTATCGCAGGCTCTTTCAATTTTTTAGGCGTATTACCGCGCGCTTCAGCGTCCAATAAAATCGCGCGCACCACCGCTTTCAAATCGCCTCTGACGCCGCTGCCATTGTTGTTAAAGACCGCACTGATCCGTGAAACGTATTCTTTGGATGGGTTACTGCTGGTCAAGCGCTGAATCAATTGCTTGCCAATAAACGGCCCAACATTTGGGTGATTGAACAAGGTGTCTAAGGCAATTTTCAACTCTTGCTCCGCCGTCAAACCACTTGGAATGGCCACACCGGTCACAATCGTTTTCGCTTGGGTGTCGTGCTGTGGTGCCCACGCTTCCATTGGCTCAAACAGATTACGACCCGGATTAAAACTACCGGCCGCGTTCGCACCGGCATCCGTCCAGCCCGTGAACACATGCGCCAAGCCTTCGATGTCTTGCTGTGTGTAGGTGGGAATTGGTTTGCCTTGTGCGTCGAGTTGTTGACTGCCGTCTTGATTGAGCATCACCAAACCAATCGTGAACAATTGCATCACTTCGCGTGCGTAGTTTTCATCAGGGTGAATGAACTTAGCGGGATTAGGCTTACGGTTCCTGTGCATGCTCAAATAACGTCCCATGATCGGATTCAAGGTCACGTCTTCGAGTAAGGTTCTAAAATTGCCAAACGCATTCTTCGCGAGCAGATCGTAATAGTTTGCCAACCCTCTCCATCGCTCATCCGTCAAACCACTGCCTTCGGTGGATGCAACAAAAATTTGGCTCAAGGCAAACGCCACACGCTGACGTAACTGATCGGGGTTGGTGACACTGGCGCGCCACCATGCGCCTTGTAAGTGCGCATTTCTCGCATCATTGGTGCTGTTATCGGCTGCGTCGTTCACATACGCCAGTAACGTACCGCCTGTTTTTGAAAATTGAGAATCTAACCATTTTTCATAGCCCAGTGAGGTCAACTCATCGACACTTTCATCGGTCGGGCCAAACGTTGATTGCATCAAAAAACGAGCCGCCACCTCATCGCTAAGCACTTCCGTCGTGGGCGGAGGTGTGACGGTAGGAGGCGGTGTTACCG
>JBCDEX010000074.1:0-7515 GCA_039178995.1 Pseudomonadota bacterium
ACGCCTGATTCGTGTCGCTTAATTGCTCCGATGATTTGTTCTTCTGTGTAACGTTTCTTCTTCATGTGTGATCTCCATAATTGTCATAGATTAATTGGAAATCTCATTCATGTCATGGCTTTAATTTCGGGGGAAGGGTCAACTCTTGAAAGAGCAAAAAATACTGCTTGAATTACCAATCTATATAACCCATGAACACAGTAGAGTGTATTAATTACGGCATTGTATTTAATCAGAGTGCTTAAAGTTGTGACCAATGCTCAATGCACTGCTTACATGAAGGCTCATCATCGACGATGTTAAACGTACACAACGTAGCTAAACAAAATATGCAAAAAAAAACGCGACTTACCTAGGCGCGTTTTTTAATTTCACATCTGCTATGGACATAATAACATCCTATTCATAGCAATAAAGACGTCACGTTTTTATAACGCAACAATGTTCTCAGCTTGTGGTCCTTTAGCGCCGTCAGTCACAGTGAACTGAACTTTTTGGCCTTCAACCAAACTTTTGAATCCGTCGCCTTGAATCGCGCTGAAGTGTGCAAACACGTCTGCACCTGATTCTTGCTCGATGAATCCGAAACCTTTCGCGTCGTTGAACCATTTCACAGTTCCAGTAGTAGTATTTGACATAGTCATATTCCTATTTTATTACAAATTTATAAGTGATAGATAAATTGCCTCAATCAATTTAAGACAAACCGCTCGAAAAATTAGGCCAACTTTTTAAAACGACAGAACAAGGAATTACGAATAAAACAATGAAATGTAGATCAAAATTAAAGACTGACTTTCTAGCTTTTTTAACCTTACAGACAAAGACATACCTTGTCTAGAGCTTTTAAATATACTTTAGTATGTTATTTTACACTTTTTGATTCAACCCAATCAGCCCCTGCAAGAGACTGATTAGAAAAGAAAAGCATGTCGTACAACGAAATTAATACCTAATTTACCCGTGTTGCTTTGCAAACGACTGCATAAATTCGATCAAAGCATCCACAGACGCTTCGCTCACGGCATTGTAAATACTGGCACGCATTCCACCAACAGAACGATGCCCTTTCAAATTCATCAAACCAGCCGCTTCCGAATCACTTAAGAACTGTTTCTCAAGGTCTGGATTCGCCAAGGTAAATGGTACATTCATGGTCGAACGTGACGCCACCTCAACTGGATTAGCATAAAATGGATTGGCGTCAATTTCAGCGTACAACTTCTCGGCTTTACGCTGATTCACTTGAGCCATTGCCTCCAGACCGCCTTGCTCTTTCAACCATTCGAACACCAGCCCAGCTAAATAAATCGAATAGCTTGGCGGCGTGTTATACATAGAACCATTGTCTGCCATGGTCTTGTACATCAGCATGGTGGGTGTGCTCGGCTGTGCTCGCTCGAGTAAATCATTGCGAATAATGACAATGGTTAATCCAGCGGGCCCAATGTTCTTCTGTGCGCCCGCATAAATCATGCCATAATCGCTGACATTAATAGGACGCGATAAAATCGTAGACGACATGTCCGCAACTAACGGCGCATCCACCTCAGGTGTCCAGAAAAACTCAACACCACCAATGGTTTCGTTCGGCGTGTAATGCAAGTAAGCAGCACCTTGACTGACATTCCACGTTGACACATCAGGAATCGTGGAAAAGTTCGTGTCTTCTGAGCTGGCAACCACGTTCACATTCGCAAAACGCTGCGCTTCTTTAATGGCTTTTTTAGACCATTGCCCTGTGTTGACGTAGTCAACGGCTTGATCGGCTGCCGCCAGATTCAACGGAATCGACGCAAACTGTGTGCTCGCACCGCCTTGAACAAAAAGCACCGAGTAATTATCAGGCACCTTTAATAAGTCGCGTAAATCGTTCTCCGCTTTTTCTGCCACTGAGACAAACTCCGCGCTGCGGTGACTCATTTCCATGATCGACATGCCGCTGCCTTGCCAGTTCAGCATTTCGCTCTGAGCTTTGTCTAATACCGCTTGAGGCAATGCAGCAGGTCCTGCACAAAAATTGTGTACTCTCGTCATGGGGAATGGCCTTAAATCTATGTTAATTCTATGGAGATGAAATTGCTTAACTGCCAGCGACAAATTAAGCCAATGTGAGGTAATTTCGGCGAATTATAGCGCATCCACTGCGCGCTGCCAAAAATTAAACGTCGTCCGCGTGCTCAACACACGTCAGCAACTCTGTCGACAGCTGCTCTAACCGCGCACAATACGCTGCAGGAAACATCAATGGTTCGCGCTGATCGCCGAACAAATAATAGCCGCTCACACCCTCAAAATCAGGCGACACCGCCGCCTTAATTCCCAACGCAGATTCATTCGATAACAACCAGACTGCGGCTCGAATCACTCGATCCATGCCCCATGGAAAATGACGCCCTAAGCGCGACCGCACAAACCCAGGATGCACCGCATTCACCACAATGTTGTTGTCAGACCAACGCTCATGCAGCACTTGCGCCAACACGGTTTTCGCATTAATCGCCTGTCCCAAAGCCTTAATGCCTTGGTAACGTTGCTGCGCATGCACATCTTCGAAATTGATGATCTGTTTCAGCGCGATCGGGTGACTGCCCGACACCAAGAGCACTCGCGCACGCTCTGCACGTGCAAGTAAGGGCAACAAACGATTCGTCAGTGCGTACGCACTGAGATAATTCACAGCAAAGGTTCGTTCGAATTTCTGAGCGGTTTCAAGGCGGGTCATCGACACCAATCCGGCCGAGCACACCAAACGATCAAGCTGAGGTATGTCCGCAATGAACGCATCGATGAATCCATTAACAGCGATCATGTCACTCAGATCAACACACCAAAAACGTATGCGTTGATCCGTTAATGCCGACAATTCGCGCGCCAATGCGCGACCCTTCATGTCGCTCAAACCAACAAAGTGAACCTCATACTGAGCCGCCACCAACGCGCGCACAATCGACAAACCCACACCATCGGTTCCGCCGGTCACTAACGCCGTTTTTATCCGCATCTTGGTATCACCTCATGAATTGTAACGACTTATGAATGACAACGTGTACACTGAGACGTTTAGTCCAATCCATGAACTCAACTATCGTCATTGCGGTTACAGCGCGCTGACACGGAGTGCGTTATGCTTCGTCACCGTCGTTTGACGCGTCCAGCTCAAGCAATTCGTCTTCTGGCTCGTCGATTTTCTCAACGCCAATCACCGTTTCGTCGTTGCGCAAACGAATCACGCGCACACCTTGGGTGTTGCGTCCAAGCAGTGAGATGCCGTCGGTTGCGGTGCGCACCATGGTGCCTTGATCGGTGATGAGCATGATTTCAAACCCAGGCTCAACCTGAACCGCGCCCACTAATGCGCCATTACGCTCAGAGGTTTTCATCGCGATCATTCCTTTATTGCCACGGCCCTTGGATGCAAATTCGCTCATTTCCGTGCGCTTGCCATAGCCGTTTTCACTGATGGTCAAAATGCGCCCACCCTCACGAGGGATCATGAGTGAGATGACGCGTGTATCATCTGCCATTTTGATGCCGCGCACGCCTTTCGCTGTTCGCCCCATGGAACGCACCGCGTCTTCGTGGAAACGAACGGCCTTGCCTTCGGAGCTGACCAACATCACGTCGTCGTCACCTTTGGAAATGGCGGTGCCGACCAACACGTCGCCTTCTTCTAAGCCGAGTGCACGCAAACCACTGCTGCGCTGACGTGAGAAGTCGGTCAGCGGTGTTTTCTTAACCGTACCATTGGCCGTTGCCATGAAAATGTAGTGCCCTTCGGTGTACTCTTCCACTGGCAAAATAGAGGTAATGCGCTCATCTTCGTCCAATGGCAACAAATTAACCATTGGGCGACCGCGTGCGTTACGACCCGCCAACGGGATGTGGAATACTTTGAGCCAATACACTTTGCCCAAGTTGGTAAAACACAAAATTTCCGCATGCGTACTCGCCACCAACAGATGCTCAACGAAGTCTTCGTCTTTGACTGCGGTTGCCGATTTACCGGTACCACCACGGCGCTGTGCCTGGTAGTCCGACAAGGATTGCGTTTTCGCATAGCCACCGTGCGAAATGGTCACCACTCGGGTTTCTTCGGTAATGAGGTCTTCCACCGTCAGATCGTGCGTCGAATCATTAATCACCGTACGACGGTCGTCTTTGTGCGTCTCGTTCACTTCTTCCAGCTCTTTACGAATGACACCCATCAACAACGCAGGCTGCGCTAAAATCGCCAAAAACTCAGCAATTTCTTTGATCTTCAATTGGAATTCTTCAAGCAGTTTTTCATGCTCTAAACCCGTTAAACGGTGCAGGCGCAACTCAAGAATCGACTGCGCTTGCGCTGGCGATAAAAAGTATTGGTCGTCTCGGAAACCATATTTCTTGTCAAGATCGCCTGGGCGGCATGTGTCTACGCCCGCGTCACCTAACATCGCCGTCACCGTTGCGCCATCAAAACCACGCGCTAACAATTTTTCTTTGGCTTCTGCTGATGTGATCGAGCCTTTAATCAATTCAATCACATCGTCGATGTTCGCCAAGGCAATCGCCAGTCCTTCTAAAATGTGCCCGCGCGCACGCGCTTTGTGCAATAGATAGATGGTGCGACGCGTGACAACTTCACGACGATGTCCAATAAAGGACTCTAAAATTGGCTTCAATCCCAGCAGTTTCGGCTGACCTTCAACCAACGCCACCATGTTGATGCCAAACACGCTTTCAAGTCGCGTTTGTTTGAAGAGGTTGTTGAGCACGACATCGCCCATCTCACCGCGCTTAAGCTCGATGACAATGCGCAAACCGTCTTTATCCGACTCATCTCGAAGCTCTGAGATGCCCTCAATTTTCTTGTCTTTAACCAATCCTGCGATTTTCTCAATCAAGCGTGCTTTGTTCACTTGATACGGAATTTCGTGAATGATGATCGTGTCTTTGTTCTTTTTATCGTCTGAGATCACCTCAGCTTGGCCACGCATGTAAATTCGACCGCGACCTGTGTTGTAGGCTCGAATGATACCTGCACGCCCGTTAATCATAGCCCCTGTGGGTAAATCCGGCCCTGGGATGTACTCCATCAATTCAGGCACTGTGATGTCGGGATTATCCAGCAAGGCCAAACAGCCGTTGATCACTTCGTGCAAATTATGAGGTGGGATGTTGGTTGCCATGCCCACAGCAATACCAGATGATCCATTCACCAACAAATTCGGGATGCGTGTTGGCAACACGCTCGGCATGGTCTCCGTGCCATCGTAGTTGGGTACAAAATCAACCGTGTCTTTGTCCAAATCGGACAATAAATCGTGCGCAATTTTACGCATACGAATTTCGGTGTAACGCATGGCCGCAGGTGCGTCACCATCAATCGAACCAAAGTTACCTTGACCGTCCACCAGCATGTAACGCAGTGAAAATGGCTGCGCCATTCGCACGATGGTGTCGTAAATGGCGCTGTCGCCGTGCGGGTGATACTTACCCATCACGTCACCAACAACACGCGCAGACTTCTTGTGCGCTTTGTTCCAGTCGTTGTTGGTTTCATGCATCGAGTACAAAACACGTCGATGCACAGGTTTCAAGCCATCGCGCACATCAGGCAACGCACGCCCAACAATAACGCTCATGGCGTAGGCAAGATAAGACTCTTTCATCTCATCTTCAATGTTAATCGGTTCAATCTGATTGATAAGCTCAGCCATTCGTGTCTGATGTCCTATTATGTGTTTGATTGATGCAGTTTGGCTCGAATGACGCAGAGCGCAGTAACCTGCATTTACGATTGTCTATTCACTACTGAGTCATTCAGTGTGTTTTTGTTATTCAGCATGCCTCTAAAAGTACAATTCAATGCGCTGATTGTGCTCGTGCCTGCAGCTCAAACAGGAGGTGTTTTAGACAAGCCCATTGCAACTGTGTTAACGCATTGAAAAAATTAGAATTTTAGCGCGCCTTACCGCATAAAAAGCACAGTAAAATCAGACTCAAATGATAACACAAACACACCCCAAAACACACCGCTAAATGCAGCTCATTCTGAGTCCATTTAGACTGTCAAATACGCGCCGATTACCACCCGTCATAGGCGCTTTAATCCGTCACAGGTTCGCTCAGCAGCAGCGACCAAACAGCAGGAATTAAATCAGGTATACTGCCGATTATTTCCATTATTGACAGGCAACCCACATCACTATGAGCACACAACCCGTTGATCTAATCCTTTCTGCACCATGGGTTCTGCCCATCAACTCAAACAAGGAGACACTCACCAGCACCGCCTTGGTGATCGATCAAGGCATCATCATTGACATACTGCCCATCAAAAACGCGGTGTTTAAATATCAAGCCAAACACAGCCAGCTGCTCGACAATCACGTGTTAATGCCTGGCCTAGTGAACGCACACGGTCATGCAGCCATGTCTCTACTGCGAGGATACGCAGACGACTTGCCATTAATGGAATGGTTGGAACAACACATTTGGCCAGTGGAAGCCGAACACGTAGACAATCATTTTGTGCAACACGGTTCGGAGCTTGCCATGGCTGAAATGCTGCGTTCAGGCACGACGTGCTTTAGCGACATGTATTTCTTTCCAGAAGAAGCAGCGCAAGCAATTGACCAAGCCGGCATGCGCGCGCAACTCGCATTTCCAGTCTTCAATGTACCCAGCGCATGGGGCAGTAGCTCAGACGAGTACATACACAAAGGACTGACACTGCTCGACACCTATCGCAAGCACGACCTCATACACATTGCGTTTGGACCCCATGCGCCCTACACCACAGACGACGACACCCTGACGCGCATTGCCACTCTGTCCCACGAGCTGGACTGCCCCGTGCAAATGCACGTGCATGAAACCGAGTTTGAAGTATCGCAAGCACTATCAGACACTGGCGAACGACCCATTGCACGCTTGGAGCGCTTAAGACTGCTCTCACCGCGTTTACAAGCCGTACATTGCACACAACTCAACGACAAAGACATTGAGTCATTTGCCTCTCACGGCGTACACGTCATTCACTGCCCTGAATCCAACTTAAAATTGGCCAGCGGATTAACACCGATCCAATCATTACGCTCGGCGGGCATTAACGTGGGATTAGGCACAGACGGTGCCGCAAGCAACAACGATTTGGATTTGTTTTCAGAGATGCGCAGCGCCTCCTTACTCGCCAAAGTTGTTGCACAAGACAGCACGGCTGTCACCGCTCACGAGGCGCTCGAAATGGCGACCATTAACGGTGCTAAAGCGCTGGGCATCGATGACCTGACCGGCAGTTTGGAGATTGGCAAATGCGCCGACATCATCGCCATTGACCTCGATCGACCAGAAGCCCTTCCCGTCCATCAATTGGACTCGCTACTCGCATACAGCAACTGTGCGTCATGGGTAGATCATGTGTGGGTCAATGGTCAACCACTCATGGCCGACCGTACACTGCTCACATTGGACGAAGCCATAATTAAGCAACGCGCCAAAGAATGGCAATCCACACTGAGCCGAACGCCA
>JBCDEX010000075.1:0-7409 GCA_039178995.1 Pseudomonadota bacterium
CGTGATCATTTTCAAGCTTCACTCTAAAGGTCGTGTTTGGAAGTGTATCAATCACTTCACCTTCCATTTCAAACTGTTCTTCTTTTGCCATTTACATAATACCTGCTAATTAGTTGAGTCAGTCCATGTTTTGACTGGATGCACATTTTGCACTAAATGTTTTAAATTTACAAAGACTTCGTGCGACTCGCTTTGAGTCTTCTGCGAGTCCCAGCTAAACTATGCAGAATCAAGCGCTTACTCAAGCGCTCATTTGCCACTTGATCGCCCAATTAGGAGTCACGTTACACATGAAATTTCACATTGTTCCTGTTACACCGTACATGCAAAATTGCAGCATTTTGGTTTGTCCTGACACTCATGAAGCGGCATTCGTTGATCCAGGTGGTGATGTGGATGTGTTGGTTGCGAAAGTCGTCTCTTTGGGTGTGACGCCCACGAAGATCTTTTTAACGCACGGTCATATGGATCACATCAGTGGTGCCAAAGCGCTCAGTGAGCACTATTCGATTCCCATCGAAGGCGCGCATGAAGACGAAAAAATGCTGTTTGAATCGCTTCCAATCTGGTGTCAAAACGTTGGATTTCCTCATGTCGATTCCTTTCTTCCAGATCGCTGGTTAACACAGGGTGATGTGATTGAGTTTGGCAATCAGACGCTCGATGTTTACTTCTGCCCCGGACACACACCGGGCCATGTTGTGTTTGTTCATCAAGGTATCAAAACGGCTTGGGTTGGCGATGTACTCTTTCAAGGCTCTATTGGGCGTACTGACTTTCCTGGGGGCGATCACCAAACATTGATTAGCTCAATTACTCAGACATTATGGCCACTCGGCGATGACATTCAGTTTGTACCGGGTCATGGTCCGATGTCGTCGTTCGGTCAAGAGCGCCGAACCAACCCATTTGTATCGGATACGGTGTTTGGTTAGCATGCCGCGTCATGAATAAAGCGATTTTGTCACTAATGGGAATGGTTACGCCATTGTTGTGTTGGTAGTAGAGTGTTCTAATTTAATAAATTCTTTTACAACAACCAATAATGGGTAACAGACCATGTCACATGCAGCACAAGAAGCGAGTTTTAAATCGGTTAAATTGGCCCAAGCACACGATAAAGAAGGCTGGTTAGACTGCTTTGCAGAGGATGCGGTTGTTCAGGATCCTGTTGGCATCTCGCCTTTGGATCCAACCGGTGAAGGGCACAAAGGGCGTGAGGCCATTGGTGCGTTTTATGACCTGACCATTGCGGGAGGTGAAATGAACGCGGAAATTATCTCATCTCATCCATCAGGCAATGAGTGCGCAAATAAGGTCGCGTTGACCAAAAAATACTCTGAAGAGATGATTATTTCAGTGGAAATGATCGTGGTGTACCGTATTAATGACGCAGGTAAGATCGAATCGTTGAAAGCGTACTGGGATTATCAAGAGGTTGAAAAGCAGTTTGCTGGTTAATGCAGTGCTTGTTATGCGCGTCATAAGCGGTGTGAATGACAATCGTTTCATCGTGGTTTTCTTCTTGTGTTGGCCTTGCTTCTTTGTCGATCTGTTTAATGGTCAATCCGCTTAATTTTCGAGCAATTTCCCCCAGTGCAATGCATCTCATAATTCCTCTCTCATTACGTGCTGATCAAATGGTCAATGCAGGTGTGTTCACTTTAGTCCATTTAAATTCAAGAGTATACGAAAAACCTGAGTGGATTCACGTGGTGTCAGTATGGTTGACGTCGTTCATGTTTAAGTTGTTCGTAGAGCGTTAGGAGTACAGCGAGCTGTTTGTGTGTGGTGAGTAGGGTTGTTTGTTATGCGCTCGTAAGTCGTGAGAATGGCACGTTGAGAGTAGCAAATAGCGAGGGAGGCTTGACCGAGAGAGCTGAAAATTGGGGTGTGGTGAAGTCACTTTTTGCGGCAATTTTTGAGGAGAGAATATTTGCAAGTGACAACACCACGAAGATAATTTAACACAAGTAATTACAAAAAAGAAAGGTTTTTTGTTAATCGTGCAAATACATACGAACGATGGTGCCGATTGGACGATCTGGATTGCTGAAAATTCTCCTCGACCGCGCCTTTAGAAAGCCTTATAGTAGCCCCGATTACACAACCCATCTTGTGCGA
The DNA here is from genome assembly GCA_039178995.1 of Pseudomonadota bacterium. Lineage (GTDB taxonomy): Bacteria > Pseudomonadota > Gammaproteobacteria > Pseudomonadales > JBCDEX01 > JBCDEX01. The sequence goes on from JBCDEX010000075.1 coordinate 2,125, forward strand.
TGCACCCCTTACTACCGTTAGCCGTTAGTGCATCCACCATCTATGATTAGGATTTTCCGTGATTTCGACCGCTAATGTCACCATGCAGTTTGGTGCTAAACCTCTTTTTGAAAACATTTCTGTTAAATTCAGTGATGGAAACCGTTACGGGCTGATTGGCGCCAATGGGTGCGGAAAATCGACCTTCATGAAGATTTTGGATGGCAGTTTAACGCCATCCGCGGGCAATGTGTCGATTACGCCGAATGAACGCGTGGGCAAACTGCACCAAGACCAGTTTGCGTTTGAAGAGCACACCGTCATTAACACCGTTATTATGGGACACACCGAGCTGTGGGAGATCAAGCAAGAGCGAGATCGAATCTACTCCTCTGCAGACATGTCGGATGAAGACGGCATGAAAGTGGCCGAATTAGAGGTTCAATTTGCTGAAATGGACGGTTACACAGCGGAAAGCAAAGCGGGCGAGTTATTGCTTGAAGCGGGGATTGAGGAATCCTTTCACTTTGGTTTGATGAGCGAGGTGGCACCGGGTTGGAAGTTACGTGTGTTGCTTGCTCAAGCGTTGTTCTCTGATCCAGACATTCTGTTGTTGGATGAGCCAACGAATAACTTGGACATCCACACGATCAACTGGCTTGAATCTGTGTTGAACACACGCAAAAGCACCATGGTCATCATCTCGCATGATCGCCACTTTTTGAACGCAGTATGCACGCACATGGCCGACATTGATTACGGTGAGTTGCGAGTGTATCCGGGCAGTTACGACGATTACATGTTTGCAGCGACTCAAGCACGGGAACGCTTGCATTCAGAAAACGCAAAAAAATCCGCCGAAATAGCCGAATTACAACAGTTTGTGAGTCGTTTCTCTGCGAACGCCTCAAAAGCAAAGCAAGCGACATCTCGTGCAAAGCGATTGGACAAAATTAAGTTGGACGAAGTGAAGGCATCCAGTCGTCAATCGCCGTTCATTCGCTTTAAACAAGATAAAAAACTGCATCGTTTGGCGCTGACACTTGAGCAGCTGTCGCATGGGTTTGAGTCGTTGCCGTTGTTTAACGACGTGGATCTACTGTTGGAAGCGGGCAGTCGATTGGCGGTGATCGGTGAGAACGGTGCGGGTAAAACGACGTTCATCCGTTGTTTAATCAATGAACTGAGCGCCCATTCAGGATCGGTTAAATGGGCTGAAAATGCCACTATTGGTTACTGCCCTCAAGACGCGACGGATGAGTTTTCAAATGACCTCACACTCTTTGAATGGATGAGCCAGTGGCGTAAGCCGTCTCATGATGATCAAATCGTACGCAGTACCTTGGGTCGATTGCTGTTTTCAGCCAACGACTTCGAGAAAAAAGTCTCGGTGTGTTCAGGCGGCGAAAAAAATCGACTGCTGTTTGGTAAGTTGATGATGATGGACAACAACGTATTGATTCTCGATGAGCCGACCAACCATCTCGACATTGAAGCCATTGAAGCGCTTAATCTCGCGCTAGAACATTATGAAGGCACGATTATCTTTGTCAGTCACGACCGTGAGTTTGTTTCATCATTAGCTACTCATTTGATTGAAATTAATGACCAAAGTTGTGTGCACTTCGAAGGCAGTTACGATGAGTACATGGCGACGAAGCAAGCCGCCAATTCATAAATTGATCTGCATTGAGCTGATTGATATGAGTTGAGTGGTTAGGGTTTTTGTGTGTTTTATCGTATGATGATCGCCATCAATAATGATAATTTACGAGGACACAACCAATGAAGCTCGACTCAATTGCATTGCATCATGGCTACACATCAGAAGAAACTACCAAAGCTGCCGCGGTGCCGATTTATCAAACCACGTCGTATACCTTCGACAACACTCAGCACGGCGCGGATCTGTTTGACCTAAAAGTCCCGGGTAATATCTACACTCGCATCATGAACCCAACGACTGATGTATTGGAGCAGCGTGTGGCCGCGATGGAAGGCGGTGTAGCTGGACTCGGCGTGGCCTCAGGTATGGCCGCCATTACCTACGCGATTCAATGTTTGACGGAAGTGGGTGATAATATTTTAAGCACCAGCCAAGTGTACGGTGGGACGTATAACTTATTGGCGCATACCTTGCCCAGACAGGGCGTTGAAACGCGTTTTTTCAAGCATGATGACTATGCAGGGTTTGAGAAGGCGATTGATGGCAAGACTAAGGCCATTTACTGTGAGTCGATTGGCAACCCAGCCGGTAACGTCGTCGACATTAAACAACTTGCCGAGATCGCGCACAAACATGGCATTCCGTTAATTGTCGATAACACCGTTGCCACACCGTACCTGTGTCGTCCCATTGAACACGGTGCTGACATTGTGGTGCACTCACTGACAAAATACATGGGCGGTCATGGCACCACAATTGGAGGCATCATTGTCGACTCGGGTCAATTTGACTGGGTTGCCAACAAAGATCGTTTTCCAGTGTTGAACACGCCGGATCCGTCCTATCACGGTGTGGTGTACACCGAAGCGTTTGGCGCCGCGGCGTTCATTGGTCGTTGTCGTGTGGTGCCGTTACGTAATACAGGGGCAGCGTTGTCACCGATGAGCGCGTTCCAAATTTTGCAGGGCATTGAAACACTTGGCTTGCGCATGCAGCGTCATTGTGAAAACAGCGAAGCACTTGCCGCGTATTTGAATCAGCACGACAAAGTCACCTGGGTGAATTACGCCACATTGAGTGACAGCCCATACAATGCCACGTGTCAGAAAATCACCTCGGGTAAAGCCTCTGGTATTATCAGTTTTGGCGTGAAGGGTGGCGCAGAAGCGGGTGGAAGATTCATTGATGCACTGCAAATGATCCTTCGATTGGTCAACATTGGTGATGCCAAATCATTGGCGTGTCATCCCGCATCCACGACACATCGTCAGTTAAATGACGAGGAATTGAAAGCCGCAGGCGTCAGCTCAGACTTAATTCGTATTTCGGTGGGGATCGAAGCCATTGAAGACATCATTGCGGATGTGGATCAAGCATTGGCTCAGGTTTAGTCAACGCTGAGGAATTAACCGCGCTCAAATAAAAAGGCCGTTCTGGTAACAGAACGGCCTTTTTTGGATGCGTTGGATTTGGCGGTGGTTGTTGAAACGTACCAAATTTGGCGGTGGCTGTTTGAGACGTATTAAAGTAAGTACGTCGTGGCGAGAAAACCAACCGTACTCAAGGTGATGGTGTAGGGCAGAGCCATCCACACCATGCGACCGTACGACAACTTTAATAACGGTGCTAACGCGGATGTCAGCAGGAATAAGAACGCCGCTTGGCCATTAGGCGTGGCAACACTCGGTATGTTGGTTCCAGTATTAATTGCAATCGCCAATTTATTAAACTGGTCACGTGAAATACTGCCTTCTTCGTAAGCTGTGAATACTTCGTTGATGTACACCGTGGCGACAAATACGTTGTCACTGATCATCGACAGCAAGCCATTGGCAACGAAAAACATCGACGGCTGTTGATCCAGATCGAGTGACAGTACCGCGTGAATGATGGGGGTGAACAGTTGCTGCTCATGAATCACCGCGACAATGGCAAAAAAGACCATGAGCAACGCGGTGAAGGGCAGCGCCTCTTCAAAGGCATATCCGAGCTGGCTTTCATCGATAATGCCTGTGAAGGCGGTCAATAAGACAATGACGGCCAAACCAATCAAGCCGACTTCGGCCAAATGGAAGGCCAGGCCAATGATTAAAAAGATCGCCACACATCCTTGCACAATCAGCTTTGCTTTGTCTTTTTGTGTTCGCTTGGCTTGTTGTTCTTGTTCGTAGTTGATCAAAACCTCGCGAATGCTTTCGGGCAGCTTTGCGCCGTATTGAAACACCCCAAGTTTCTCAATCACGAAGCAGGTTATAATACCTGTCACCAGTACCGGCATGCTGATGGGCGCCATCATGAGGAAGAATTCGACAAAATCCCAATCGGCTTTGTGCGCAATCAATAAGTTTTGCGGCTCTCCTACGATGGTGCATACCCCTCCTAAAGCAGTACCAATGGCACCGTGCATGAGTAAGTTGCCTAAGAAGGCTCTGAATTGCTCAAAATTCTCTTCGTCACTTGTGGACAATTGCGTTGCGTTTGAGGCTTGAAGCCGTTGAGAGTGAACAGAGTGGTATACTTGATAAAAGCCGGCTCCAACGCTGATAAGTACCGCGACAACGGTCAGGGCATCTAAAAAGGCGGATAACACCGCCGACAGTAATAAGAAGACAAAGGACAAAAGGCTTTTAGAGCGAACCGACAGCAAGACCTTGGTGAACATGAACAGTAACAAGTCTTTCATAAACACGATGCCGGCGACCATGAACATCAACAGTAAAATAACGGTGAAGTTGTGGTGCGCTTCAGCGTAGACTGCTTCGGGGCTGGCCAGACCAATGAACAAGGCTTCAAGTGCTAATAAACCACCCGGTTGAAGTGGGTAACAATTCAAAGCCATGGTGAGGGTGAAAATGAATTGGATCAATAATGCCCAGCCTGTGACGATGGGACCAAAGGTCATCAGGAGCAGTGGGTTTGCAATTAAGAAAGCAACGATGGTAATTTTATACCAGTTAGGCGAATGGCCTAAAAAGTTCTCTGCAAACGCGTGAGACAGCGAGTTGGTTGTCATAGAGAGTAGCCTTTAGAATAAAAAGGATAGAATAATAAAGCGCGTATGATAACCAAACACGTATGCGATGCCTAGCCATTAATGAGTTTACGCTAATTATAAGCGTAATTTACTAGCACAATTCCATTAATCAGCTATGTTTAATAGCATAATTTAACTGTTTGATTAACTTGTATAATTTTGAGCGAGTAACACACTATGACCCAATCCAATCGAGAGGATGTAGCAAACATGCAGACCGAGGAACTCGGCAACAGTTTGAAGCAGATTTCAGCGTTTTTGTCTGCCTACGTTCATTGCGAAGATGACAACCTGCTAACCGCAGCACAACGACGCGCCTCTTTATTGCACAAGCACTTGTTAACCGGCTCATTTCCAGGAGTAGAAGACCTAGTGTTTGAAATCATTAATACCTTTGAGTCGCTCAAAAAGCAACATTCGCACAAAGAAATGCAGTTGAATGCGTTGTGTCAGAGCATCATTATTTTGCCACGTTACATCAATTATCTTAAAAAATACGTCAAACGCGTGAGCAGTGAGCCTCAATTGCTGATTCCATACATTAATAACCTAAGAGCCTGTCAAAACAAGCCGTTATTAGCGGAGACGCACTACGCAGATTTTACC
>JBCDEX010000076.1:0-7359 GCA_039178995.1 Pseudomonadota bacterium
AGTTGCCTGCTGCATTTAGCGTAACAAAAAACACAACCGCCATATTTCCCGCAAACGCAATGTTAATACCTATTTTTTAAATCGACTCTAAGTCACCTGTGACAAACGACAAGAAACCAACAGCGGTCGTCACACTGGTCAACAAGATGGCATGCGCTGAAAAATCGATCGCACTTAAAATGGCCCGCTTCTTATCTTTGCTTTGCTCATACTCCGGAAAAAACCGCGACATGATGTGCACCGAGTCGGCAGTACCCACGGCGATCATCAACGGATACATGGCACCAATGTATAAGGTGTATGGCATGCCTAAAAACGCCATCATGCCCAAGCTCAATACAATCGACAAGGTAATAATCGACAGCGGAAACACCACCGCAGACGCGCGTCTGAAAAAATAAATCAGGAATAAAATCGTAAACAACATCGCCAAGCTGCCCGTCCACGCCGAATCACTGATCGTGATTTTATTCAGCGCGTCTAAGATATAAGGCGAGCCAGACATGTACAATTCTGATGGATGCTCTCGAATGATCGACAACACCGATTCAATGGCGTCTCCTGTTTCACCTGCGCCAACAACTTTCAATGGCGATTCATCGGCACTTGATTCGTCCGTGAAGTCTTCGGTTAACAACGACGTCATCTCATCCGCCGCTTCCGGCGCATCGACATACGTTGCTTTCAATTTAATGTTCAATGCAAAATATTTTTCGTCGCTGGAAATAAATCGATTGCGATACAGCGGATTATTACTGCTAAAATTTAAAAACTGACTCGACGTTATCCATTTTCCTTGCGCATACACGTCACTGAGTTCGTTGATGAACAAAATGTCGTCTGTTGAATGGGTGTATCGGATATTGGTAAAACTGTCGATGCTCTCAATGAACGGTGAACTGGCTTCGATGTCCTGTTTCAGCGCTTTAAAGCTCGCTAAATTCTCATCCAGCGATTTGGACTGGTCTAATTTTGCCGCGACCATGATGAAATCATCACGACCAAACGTGTCTTTAAAGTCGCTGTAATTCACCCGCACGGGGCTGTCTGGTCGCAACGTGCCCTCGTTCGACATGTCGAAGGTCAACCCCGACAACGCAACCAATGACGCGGCAAACATCATCAAGTACGCCAAGATCACCAACTTAGGTGATTCATAGGACCAACGTGCAACGGTGTGTATGACCTGTTTAATCATAAGAGAGCATGGCTTGTATTAGACAGCGATGGCGAAACGGCGCTCGCTGTTTGTTATTAATGTGTTATTAATATTATTTTTTCAAAGTACAATATAACAGCGCAACGCGCACTGAACATTACGCTTTGTTTATTCGCATTGGTCTCACGATTCTTAATCCGTCAATCTCCTTGTGATCACGGTGCCATGTCCTGCCTCACAACGTACGCGATTGTACTGATTCGTCACAATGCGCGTAATGGTCTGCAAGAGATGACAATTATACGGCAAACCTATAATAGGAATTCACTAAACATATAGTTAATTTAGCAAATCCAGGTCGCTGACATAAAGCAACCAACGTAGGTATTTTTTTAAACTGATAACACAACACATAGCCATGAAAAAACCCGCCACACTCAACATCGCACTCACCAACACGATTGACCTGCCCATCATTCATTCCGCTGGTGGCTGAGCCTGCAATGAAGAGCATCAAATTTTGCTGACGCTCAAATACGGCAAACCAGACACAAAGGACACATTGAAATTATGAAGGAATTGCACAGATCGCTTTAAGTTTTCGTTAATTTCATTCATTACCACTTTCGTATGTGTGTCGTTTTGTGTATTTTTTTCAAATCTCATCACCCCTAAGACTTGGTTCATTTTATATGACAAAAAAACACTGACGCACAATTCATTAAATCGACGCAACTTTATGAAAGGTACGGCAACCCTGGCTATCGCTGGGTCGAGCCTATCCCTTTTGTCCGAATGCTCGAACAACGTCTCATTTTCTCATGGTGTCGCCCAGCATCGAAACAAACCAATCGATTCATGTCGTTTATATGATATCCACCGACAACACCTTTTCTAAAGTGATCAAAACAGGCGCGATGACCACGCATGCCGACCAAGATTACACCGTCAAAGTCGACGTTGAGGGATTAGAGCCAAATACCCAATACTATTATCGCTTCCAAAACAATGGCGTTTACTCACCCATAGGCCGCACACGCACCCTGCCAGTCGGGCACATTTATCACATTACATTCGCTGTCGTTTCATGTGCAAACTATGCGACAGACTTCTTTAATGTCTACCGCGAAATCGCTCAACGTGACATAGACTATGTATTGCACCTTGGCGATTACATTTATGAATACGGTCCGGGCGAATACGACGATGAAGGCGCCGTTGCACAGCTGAGACAGTTTAATCCTCCACGTGAAATCATCTCGTTAGACGACTACCGCACACGCTATGCCCAATATCGCAAAGACCCTGCTTTGCAAGAACTGCATGCTAAGCGCCCGTTCATCTGCGTCTGGGACGATCATGAAGTCGCTAACGACGCCTACGATTCTGGCGCCCAAAATCACAACGACAACGAAGGCACATTTGACGAACGTCGCGCAGCGGCACTTAAGGCTTATTACGAATGGATGCCAGTCCGGGAAAACCCAAACGATTCATTGAGCATTTATCGAAAATTTGAATTTGGCAATTTGATCAATTTGTATATGTTGGACACTCGCTTGAAAGCTCGTGACGCTCAATTATCACACATGAAGTATGTGGATAATATTTTGGAGTATGACTTTGACGCTGCCGATGCAGACATACGAGACCCTGATCGAGAACTGCTGGGCAAAGAGCAAATGGCCTGGCTGCAAAGCGAACTGTCCGCATCAAACGCAAAATGGCAAGTACTTGGGCAACAAGTACTAATGGGACGCATGGACATTCCATGGCAGTTAGCAGCGATTATTACAGCGGCTATGGATGTGGTAGGCAATGGAGAGGAATTAGACGTCGAGCGCCTGTTGGATTTATCTGGTACAGACATCAACAACTTGGATAAATTACTGTCACGCAAGGCCTCCTATAACCTGGACGCATGGGACGGATACTATGCTGAACGGGAAAGTTTATTCGAACTTATTCAATCGCTGGATCTGAACCTTATCAATCTGGCTGGAGACACACATAACGCATGGGCCAACAATTTAACCAATACCAGTGGCGACTCCATTGGCGTTGAATTTGCCACCGCGAGTATTACCTCCATCGGAATATCCGAATACCTTAAAAAATACGCCTTCCCAGTGCCCAATCTCAATGAGATATTCACAAGCCTTGTGGACGATGTTCAATACGCCAATATCTATAATCGGGGTTTTTTAATCCTTGATGTATCGCACGAATCGGCCAACGCTGAATGGGTCTTTGTGAACACGGTCAAACTCCCTATTTATGACACTCTCCAGAGCGCCAGCAAACGCCTTCAAGTGTTGCCCGGTCAAGGGAATCGTCGCATCATCTCAGACACATAAACACTCAAATCCGCCGTTCGATCGCCCTAACTTGCACACAATCACCTCCTGTCACTAAGCTATACACACCATGAATAAGCGCATTAACACCTAAGCGGCCCTGGTGATTTTATGGCATACTGTGTGCTTATTCGTCGCTGACTGATCATCTTGATACGTTCGTGTGACTCGCTAACTAGAACATAATATAAGCCACATACTCTATATGAAGTCTGACATTACCCTTGCCAACACAATTGACCTGCCCATCATTCATTCCGCTGGTGGCTTAGTCTGCAATGAAGAGCATCAAATTTTACTGATGTTCAAACGCGGTAAATGGGACATGCCAAAAGGACGCATTGAAGAAGGTCAAGGTCGAGAAGACTGCGCCTTACGTGAGGTCAATGAAGAAACCGGACTGAGGATGAAGAAACTCAGCATTGAAGGGAAATTGGTGTCCACTTGGCACACAACGCGCCATGGAGGCGTTAAATACTTGAAGAAAACGCATTGGTACTTAATGCAATACACCGGAGACAATGACGCACTCGCCCCTCAAGTCGAAGAAGGCATCATCGAGTGCCGCTGGGTGTCATTGAGCGAGCTGCCCAACTACCGTCCGTTACTCCGCCCTCGCATCGAGTACGTGATTGATTTTTGGCACTCAAATTTAGCCTACGCACCACGCCACTAACGCCGCCTAACTCGGGCTTCATGAAATAATCATTAGATGTAATTTAATCATGGGCGTGAGCGTCGATTTTTGGTAAACTCGCGAATTCTTAACATTTTAAACCAGACGCACGATCAATTCTTGCGACTAACACACCGATAAAAGTCACTGCTTCAACCCAGCATGTAAGCTGGGTTGAGCGGATATTTTATTTAATTTCAACGCATGTTTATGAGGAGGTCACTTGTGATCATAGGCATACCCAAGGAAACGGCTCCCGGCGAAAAACGGGTTGCAATCATTCCAGCGAATGTTCAAGCATTGGTAAAGAAAGGCCATACAATAAAAATAGAAGCGTCTGCGGGATTATTATCCGGTTACAACGACGCGGAATATGAAAAGGCTGGCGCTGAGATTGTGGATCGTGCAGAAGCATTCAAACAAGAAATCGTCATTCAGGTACAAACACCTGGCGTGAACACCAAAAGCGGTGCAGACGACATGGCGTTGTTGACCTCAGGGCAGTGGCTAATTGGCCACATGGATCCGTTGGGCAACCCTCAATTTGCAAAAGAAATGGCTGAGAAAGGCATTAACGGCGTGGCGTTAGAATTGATTCCTCGCATCACGCGCGCTCAAAGCATGGACGTGCTGTCGTCGATGGCGATGATCGCGGGCTATAAAGCCGTATTGCTTGGCGCCCATATGAGCCCTCGCATGTTCCCAATGAGCATGACCGCAGCCGGCACCATCAGCCCAGCACGTGTATTTGTCATGGGTGCGGGTGTTGCAGGTCTACAAGCGTGTGCAACGGCTAAGCGCTTAGGCGGAATTGTTGAAGCCTATGACATTCGTCCAGATGCACAAGAGCAAATCATTTCTGTTGGTGCGAAGCCAATCGAATTGGACTTAAAAGCGGAAACCGGCGAAGGCGGCTACGCAAAAGAGCAAAGCGCTGAATTCATTGCCAAGCAGCAAGAATTGATGGGCGAGATCATGGCACAACAAGACGTGATCATCACAACGGCTGCGATCCCTGGTCGTAAGTCACCTATCTTGATCACCAAAGATCAAGTCAAAGGCATGAAGCCGGGCACGGTCATCATTGACTTAGCGTCTGAGCGTGGCGGTAACTGTGAGCTCACCAAACACGGCAAAGTCGTGGTAAAATACGATGTGACCATTTTTGGCCCAGACAACGTGCCATCAACTGCGCCATTTCACGCCAGTCAAATGTACGGCAAAAACATTGAAAACTTGCTCAACTTGATTGCGCACGCTGACAATGAGTTTGCGTTTGCACCGGATTTCGACGACGAAATCATTGCAAACACTGTGACCGCCTACAACAACGACGTGCCACATGCTCGCTTACGCGACATGCTGGACATGCCAGCGCTTGCTACTGAAACAGCAAGCCCAGAAGCTTAAGGGAGCCATCATGAGTATTGAACTTCTCGTTTTATTCTTAGCGTTATTTGTACTCGCTATTTTCTTGGGAGTGGAGCTGATTACCAAAGTACCACCCACTCTTCACACGCCTTTGATGTCTGGCTCTAACGCCATTTCGGGCATTACCCTAGTGGGCGCATTATTGGCCACGGGCGCAGACAGCTCGGGCTTTTGGGTCACAGCGTTTGGCTTTTTAGCGGTTGTGATGGCGACGATTAATGTTGTTAGCGGATTTATGGTGACAAACCGTATGCTTGCTATGTTTAAGAGGAAGTAATCGATGAATCCAATGATTGAAATTGCATATATTGTATCCGCTGCCTTATTTATATTAGGCATTAAGGGCTTAACCAAGCCCAAAACCGCTGTACGTGGTAACCAATTAGCTGCCATCGGTATGTTGATTGCCGTGGTTGCGACTTTACTCAACAGCTCAATTGTCAGCTACACCACCATTATATTAGGTGGCTTGGTTGGTGGCGCATTGGGTGTTGTGCTTGCGAAGCGTGTTGAAATGACAAGCATGCCTCAGTTTGTTGCGGCATTGAACGGCTTCGGCGGTGGTGCATCATTGACCGTTGCGTTGGCTGAATTCTTGCGCTCTGCAGGCTTGCCTGAAGCACAACAGCTCACCGGTTCCGTACAAACAATCTCATCGCTTGCAACTGGATTGGCCATTTTCATTGGTGCGGTCACATTAACAGGATCGTTCATTGCCTTTGGTAAACTTCAAGAGCTACTCAGCGGTAACTCAATCGGCTTCCCAGGCATCAAAATTGTAAACGGTGTGTTGTTGGCGATCTCATTGCTGTGTATCTTGTGTTTAACAGGCTCGCCAAGCAGCACCTTCCTAATCACCGTATTGGTATTAGCAGCTGCCGCACTTGGGGTGCTTTTAGTACTGCCAATTGGTGGTGCCGACATGCCAGTGGTCATCGCGTTGCTGAACTCTTATTCAGGCATCGCGGCTGCAGCGGCTGGTTTCATCACGGGCAACAGCGTACTCATCGTTGCCGGTTCATTGGTCGGTGCATCGGGCATCATCCTCACTCAAATCATGTGTAAAGCGATGAACCGTTCGTTGTTCAACGTTCTATTCGGAGTGATGGGTGAAGGCGGTGACGGTCCTAAAATGGACGCAGATGAAGTCTACGCAGGTAAAATCAAATCAACGTCGCCTGACGAGTTGGCCATGGTTCTTGAAACAGCACGTCGTGTTGTCATTGTTCCAGGGTACGGTTTGGCGATGGCACAAGCACAGCATGCTGTGCGTGAGCTAGCGACTACATTGGAAGGCTTCGGCGCAGAAGTTGTGTATGCAATTCACCCTGTGGCAGGACGTATGCCTGGGCACATGAACGTATTGCTTGCAGAAGCAGAAGTTGAATACGATAAAATGATCGACATGGACACGGTGAACCCGACGTTTGAACAAACGGATGTTGCGATTGTTATCGGTGCAAACGACGTAACCAATCCAATGGCACGTGAAGACAAAGGCAGCCCAATCTACGGCATGCCGATCTTGAACGTCGATAAAGCCAATACGGTTGTGGTTGTGAAACGTAGCTTGAGCGCTGGTTTCGCAGGATTGCCTAACCCATTGTTTGCTAAAGATAATACCTTAATGATGTTTGGTGACGGTAAACAAGCCATTGTCGACCTGACCTCGGCATTGAAAGAGCTGTAAGCACACTCCACAGAGCAACACTGAAAAGCCGAACATCTTGTTCGGC
>JBCDEX010000077.1:0-7247 GCA_039178995.1 Pseudomonadota bacterium
CCACCGGGCAGCATCACGGGCATCATCGGTGGCAACGGCGCGGGTAAGTCGACCTTGTTCAACATGCTGTGCGGTCTTGAACAACCCGACAGCGGCACCATCGAGCTCGGAGAAACCGTCAAACTTGCCTACGTTGATCAGTCGCGTGACGCGCTCAACGGCGACAACACCGTGTGGGAAGAAGTGGCCGATGGCGCCGACATGATCACCATTGGAAGCTATCAAGTGAACTCACGCGCGTACATCAGCCGCTTCAACTTCAAGGGCTCTGACCAACAAAAACGCGTCAAAGAATTGTCCGGCGGTGAACGCAACCGACTGCATCTTGCCAAGCTGTTAAAGCAAGGCGCCAATGTGCTGTTACTCGATGAGCCGACCAATGACTTAGACGTAGAAACTTTACGCGCACTGGAAGACGCCATCCTCGCGTTCCCAGGAAACGTCATGGTCATCTCGCATGATCGCTGGTTCTTAGATCGTGTCGCAACGCATATTTTAGCGTACGAAGGCGACAGTCAGTTGCGGTTACACGAAGGTAACTTCTCAGACTACGAAGCCGACCGACGCAAACGCTTGGGCGACAAGAGCTTGGTTCCTGAGCGCGTTAAGTACAAAAAGATTGGCGTCTGATCGATTCATTGTTTATTGTGCGCTCAATTGAACATTGAGGGCTCAACAAACGGAGCGAGAACAACATAACACACATAAAAAAAGCGGCTGATATCAGCCGCTTTTTTTATGTTACGTCACGCATTACTGACTGTCATCATCATTTGAAAGACAGGTTACCAACACCATGGCTGAGGCCGCTACGATGGCCAGAATCGCCACCATCAAGTTACCCGTTTGCAATCCATTCTCCACCGCCTTCCCTTGAAGGTCTGTGTGCATGAACAAGTCTATTTTTGAAAAATAGACAAACGCATGGCCGACGATGAATATAAATGGAAACGTCATCAATAAATTATCGCGCTGCCCTATTGGCTTTCTCCATTGGCTCACAAACAGCCACATAGCAAACCCAAAGAACAGTGCGTGAATCAACGATGCCAACTTCAAATTCACCGCCCACGGCAACATGTCATATGGCGGTGAGCTTTGCGCAAACAGATTGTACGGGATAAATACCAACGAGCCGATAAACACCGTCAACACGGGTTGAAGCAAGACACTGAGTGTCAGCTTTAATTTGCTTGCGCCATGCTCTAACCACTCCCAGCTGATGAAACGATTCAGCAAAGCAAATACTGCGGTAAACATGAAGATCCAGTGGTAACTCGTCAACGGAACGCCGTCTAAATACGGAAGCGTGGTTGGGTTGTTCAGATCCCAAACCCACCAACCCAACACAGGGCCGATGTTGTCAAAAATCATGTACAGAGTTGCGGTAAACAACCCTGTGCAAATGGCCTCAACCATGGGAGGGAAATCGTAACGACGAACCATCATCACCGTATGATAAAACAGTGCCGGATAGAAAAACGCAATGTAGAGTGGCAATTTGTTAAACAGTAACATCACACTGAATTCGCCGTGCCAAAAATTCTCCACTGTGTAATACGACAAAATGTCCATGAACAAGCCGTAGAGCAAACAGTTTAAAAACGTCAGCAATGCAGCAGACGATCCCGTGCGTTGACGATATCGCCACGCATGAATGATGGCCAAAATGGTGCCAACGAGAATGATTGCTTCGATGGCTAAAAAACTCCAGTCCAATAATTGGCTGGGCGTGTTTACATAAAACAACGATTGGGTTGCTTCCACATTTCGCATTGCCGGCGAGATGTGTTCAACCACAGGGGTAACTTGCCCGTTAATCTGATCCATGAAAAGCACCTATTTATGATTTATTGTTATTTGCGAGTACAATATCAACACTAATAACGAACGCTTGCAAGTTCGCATTGATCAATATAACAAAATGGTAAGCTATTCACATATGCTAAGGCATGACTCCATTCACCCCAGTTGGATGAGCGCACTCAGTGCCGAATTCGACAAACCGTATTTTAAAAAACTGACCGCGTTTTTAACGTCCGAAGCAGACTCTGGGGTATCTATTTTCCCGCACAGTGACGATGTGTTCACGGCCTTGCAACTGACACCACTGAATCGCGTTCGCGTCGTCATCTTAGGGCAGGACCCGTATCACGGACGACAACAGGCGCACGTCCAAGCACATGGTCTGAGTTTTTCTGTGCAAGACAATATTAAACCGCCACCGTCCTTGGTCAATATGTACAAAGAGCTCAACAGCGACCTTGGCATTCCCATCGCGCAAACAGGTTGCCTCAATCATTGGGCGACGCAAGGCGTGCTGTTACTCAACAGCGTGCTCACAGTGCGCGAAGACGAGCCCAATTCACACAAAGGAAAAGGCTGGGAGACATTTACCGATCGCGTCATTCAACTCATCAACGACGAGCTGTCTGGGGTGGTGTTTTTACTCTGGGGAAAATCGGCTCAACAAAAAGCGAGCCAAGTGGATGGAGACAAGCACTTAATATTAACCGCACCACACCCGTCGCCACTGTCCGCGTATCGAGGCTTTTTTGGTTGCCAGCATTTCTCAAAAACAAACGACTATTTAATTCAACGCCAGAAAGCGCCCATCGACTGGGCACTCACTTAATGAAGACGGCGAATTAACCGAACTTCAAGCCAGCGGCAAATCCAGCCACTGCACTCAAGCCTTTGCTGCTGATGTTGGACAAGCGATCCATCAGCACATTGCTTGAATGTTGAACCGCTCCACCTGCTGCTGACGCGGCATTTTTCAAATGCTCATCGCTGATGGACGCAACGCCATAATACTCAGCAGCAAACAAAGCCACCAATGCCGCACCGCCAATGAACAAGGCAATTTTAAATGTTTTCTTAGCAAAATAACCCACGGCCAAACCAATCAAAAATGGTGCACCCACACTGCCAATTAAAAATTGGCTAGACAGCAAGCTCGTTCCAATATCGGCACCCGCGCTGTTGTTTGCCAGTGCGCTTACCGTCTCTGTTGCGACGTCGTTATTTACGATTGCGGTTGTGTCTGTCATACCTACCCTATGTTCGTCGTTATAAAATGTGATGATCGCATTTTAGCCTGTGGATGGATTGTCCTGCAAACTTTGTTCGCATCACGATGCGTGAATGAGCATTTCATCAAAACAGTACATCCAAGGCTTCACTCAGTTTACTGACGCCGTGCACCGTCATGTCTTTAGGCACCTGTTTCAACACATTGCCCTTTGGGACAATGGCAATGGTGAATCCGTGCTTCGCCGCTTCATGCAGCCGCTCTTGCCCTGATGGCACGGGGCGTATTTCACCCGACAGCCCCACTTCACCAAACACCACCAACTCGCGAGGTAATGGTTTGTCTCGAAAGCTCGACACCATGGCCAACAGCACCGCCAAGTCAGCGCCGGTTTCCAACACCTTAACCCCACCCACCACGTTGGCAAACACGTCTTGATCGCCAAGATGCAAACCGCCGTGGCGATTCAACACCGCCAACAACATGTTCAGCCTATTTTGCTCTATGCCAACCGATAAGCGTTTGGGATGCCCCATCGACGCATCGTCAACCAACGCCTGAATTTCAACCAACAATGAACGCGTGCCCTCCCACGCCACCATGACCACACTGCCCGCCACCGCTTCTTCATGCCGCGACAGAAAAATGGCGGATGGGTTTTTCACTTCTTTCATGCCTTGTTCCAGCATGGCAAACACGCCCAACTCATTCACCGCACCGAAACGATTTTTATACCCTCTCAACGTTCTAAATCGACTGTCCGCAGAGCTGTCGAGCAACATCGCCGTATCCACCATATGCTCCAATACTTTTGGACCGGCCAAACTGCCTTCTTTGGTGACATGCCCCACCAACAACAAAATCGTGCCTGTTTTTTTAGCGTAACGAATCAGCGCCGCCGCACTCTCACGCACTTGAGCCACCGAGCCTGGCGCAGATTGCAGTTCACTGATGAACATCACTTGGATCGAATCAATGACCATGATCTTAGGTTTGATCGACGTGGCGGTGTGGCAAATGGTTTCCACATCCGTTTCTGCCAACATTTGTAAATTGTCTTTTGGCAAACCCAGCCGCTCTGCGCGCATGGCCACTTGTTGCAACGACTCCTCACCGGTGACGTACAACGCAGGAATCTGCTCCGCCAAACCGCACACCGCCTGCAACAACAAGGTGGATTTTCCCGCACCCGGCTGACCTCCCAACAAAACCGCAGAGCCAGACACAAACCCACCACCGAGCACCCGATCCAATTCATTCAGGCCCGACGACAATCTCGGAACTTCTTTTAAGTCGATGTCGGACAGCGCTTGAACCGATGACGTTTCCCCAGCAAAGCCAGTGCGCACATTGCTCACAGGATCAACTGACTTGGCAACCGATGTTTTAAACTCCTGCACCGTGTTCCATGTTTTACATGACGGACACTGACCTTGCCACTTTGAAAAACTGTCTCCGCACTCTGTACAGACGTACGCTGTTTTTGCTTTTACCATACCCTACCCAACTGCTTCTTATGATTGACGACATTCAAACGCAGCGCGAGGCCACTGTCTGTGCGCTCCGTCATGAATAATCGATGTTTATTATACTTGGCGGCTTTCAACATCACATACAAACGTTGTATATTAGAGTACGCAACGCACAGCCGCTAGGCACATCGTGTCTCAGTCGAGCGTTCATTATAAAGCAATCACACACATTATATGTCTTCTATGCTCAACGATTCACACATCAACTTTTCGCCCACACTGGCGGCCACCATTGGCTTAGAAGAAACCATTTTGCTGACCGTGCTGACGAACGCCCAACAGTGGCTGAACAGCACCCCAACGTGCTGTGTGTTTGAACCGCAACTGACCGAACAGTTGCCGTTTTGGCAGGCCAACGACGTTCAACGCATTGCGCTGAATCTCGTCAACAAAGGCGTAATTCAGCTGCACAGCGCGCCTTACATGCAGAGCCTCAGACTCGAGTTCACCTTAGTCGACGCAACACCTGCTCACAGCGTGCCATCGACTTCAGCACAATCCACTCCCACTCAAACCATTGCGCATCGGTCGGCACCGTACCAACCCGCGATGAATACGCCTTCTCAAACGACACCAATGACGCCACCGCATGCGCAAGGCGCCAACTTAATTCCAGGCAATTGGCAACCCGACGACAGCAGCTTGGCCTTGCTTGCGCAGCATCAAATTCCTGCCTCGTTCATCCAAGAACAAGCCAAAGATTTTGTGCTGTATTGGCGCGAGCGTGGCGAGGTCAGTTACGCGTGGAATTCGCGCTTCGTCAAACAAACGCAACGTAACTGGCAGAAGCATCAAGCCTCGACCGCATTTTCGCCCGCGTCGCCACAACCTCACGCGATGGATTCGACGTGGACACCGTCCCAAGACGCGCTCGACATACTACAGCGCGTTGATATCCCGCTCGACTTTATTCAAGACAGCGTGCCCGAGTTCATTTTGTATTGGCAGGAAAAAGGCACGGTTGGACGCTCATGGAACAGTTTTTTTGTAAAACACATCAAGCGTCAATGGGCGAGCTACACCACCACGCTGCAATACGACACCGAACCGAAGCTCATCAGCAAAGAATGGCAGCCCAGCAATGACGCCATTGAGGTACTCCAACTCGCCAACATTGACCGTGATTTTGCGCTGCGAGAAGTGCCCAGCTTTGTGTTATTCTGGTTAGAAACCAAACAGGCTCATAACTCGTGGAACAGCAAGTTCATTCAACACGCTAAGTACCAGTGGGCAAAACGTCATCACATACACACTGAATACGCACATGAAAGACACCAATCAAATGCTGGATCACACCTTACAAAAGACCCAGACTTCATCCGCCGACACAGCGATCAAAGCTGGGCCGACGGACTCTATTGATCGCGCGCATCTGGATCAAGTCAAACAAGCGGTCATTGAAGTGTTTGCGCAATTCGAGCTGGTGTTTCACAACCAATACAACAAAGCCTTTCCAACCGCCGACAAAGAGAATCTCGCAAAGAAGCTGTGGTTCAACCATCTAAAACACTACCCTGCGGCGGCCATCATGAAGGCAACCGACATCACCATTCGCAGCTCGGAGTTTTTACCCTCGATTTACAGCTTACTTAAGCATTTAGAACACGACGATTCCTTGCCCAATGCGCACGATGCGTATCTTGAATGCTGCTCGTCGTCGTCTCCGAAGGCCAAGCACCCTTGGTCTCACCCCATTGTATATTGGACCGGAAAAGCCTGTGGTTGGCATGTTCTGTCGACACAAAGTGAGCAGTATGCGTGGCCTCTGTTTAAAGAGCGCTATGAACAGCACAGCAAAGCGTTTGCTCAAGGGCAACGTTTTGACCCCCCGCAACATCACGACAGCGAACTCATGATCGCGCGTGACAACGCGCTCGACAATCTGCCAGACACCGCCAATGGCGATGACACACTGCGCCAATTGAAAGATTTGTTTGGCAATCCGTCTTAAAACAGCGCTGCACGCAGGTTCAATTTTATGCTAACCTTCCGATTCAATTCTCAAACTGATAATAGGTAAGCATATGTTAAACAAACGATTATTAACATTTACTACGGCATGTCTTGCTGTGGGTCTCAGTGCATGCACTCAAGAAACACAGAACAACATTGGTCGCGCCATTCAAAACTGGACAGGCACAGACGGCGTGCTGGATGTGTATGCGGGCGATAAGTTGGTAAAACGGTTCATTGAAATCGACAAGATCACCACGGCAGCGGGCACCAGCGACGGCAAAGCGCGTTCTTACCGTTTCGGTTACGGAATTTTAGACATCAACCAAAACTTAAACGTCGATGCAGGTGAAAAGAAAGTGTATTTTGAAATCAGCGACTACTCGACAAGCTACGTGTTTTACACGAATCCAAAGTAATTCGACCGAGTCGTTACATACATGCGATGTGCGCACCCTGCCTGCGCACATCGTCCTCTCGGAAGCAACACAATCCGCCATCTCAGATCGTTAAACACCTGTTCTTACTGCGTTTTCACCCTCAAACCACACCTCTTCGATTCGTATAGTCTAAATTCACTGTACTTATATATAATTAAATTCTTATGTATCAATGGATTAGGCGTAATTTTCACACTCTAACCATTCGCCGTTTGCTTTTCTGCAACCAGCTTATACAGTATAGTAACAATGGCTTCAAACAAGTCAGAAGCCGCATATGCATTACCA
>JBCDEX010000078.1:0-7072 GCA_039178995.1 Pseudomonadota bacterium
GTCGAGCATTTTTGCGAATGCTCGTACTTTAGACGAATATTGGAATAACATCATCGACAAAGTCGACGGTATCACCGATGTGCCTGCAGATCGATGGTTGATCGACGATTATTTTGACGAAGACCCAACTGTTGCGGATAAAACTTATTGTAAGCGTGGTGGCTTTATTCCTGAGATTGACTTTGATCCGATGGAGTTTGGCCTTCCACCAAATATTTTAGAAGTCACGGATGTGGCTCAAATGCTAACGTTGATTGTTGCTCGTGAAGTCTTGAAAGACGCAGGTGTGTTGGATAATCCGAGCGTTGATCGCGATCGCATTGGTGTGACGCTGGGGATTGGCGGCGGTCAAAAATTGATTGGGCCATTAGTGTCGAGGTTGCAGTATCCAATTTTGGATCGGGTGTTGAAGAGCAGTGGCGTTGAACAATCAGACCGTGACATCATCATTGATAAATTCAAAAAAGCCTACATTGGATGGGAAGAGAACTCGTTTCCGGGCATGTTGGGGAATGTGATTTCAGGGCGTGTTGCCAATCGATTTGATTTGGGTGGCATGAACTGCGTGGTTGATGCGGCGTGTGCTGCATCACTCGCGGCGATGAAAATGGCGATTCGAGAATTACAAACGGGCGCCAGTGACATGATGCTCACAGGTGGTATCTGTTGTGATAACTCCATTTTTATGTACATGAGCTTCAGTAAAACACCTGCGTTTACACCAACGGGGATTATTCAGCCGTTTGATCATAAATCGCAAGGCATGTTGGTCGGTGAAGGGCTTGGAATGGTGGCTTTAAAGCGCTTAGAAGATGCAGAGCGCGATGGGGATCAAATTTATGCGGTGGTCAAAGGTGTCGGCTCGTCCAGTGACGGTAAGTACAAGTCCATTTACGCACCACGATCATCGGGTCAGGCGAAAGCCTTGCAGCGCGCCTATGATGAAGCGGGCTTTGCACCTTCAACCGTGGGATTGATTGAAGCGCACGGAACCGGAACGGTGGCAGGCGATGCGGCCGAATTTGGTGGATTGCGTGCGGTATTTGAAAACGGCAACGAACGAAAGAATCACATTGCTTTGGGCAGTGTGAAGTCTCAAATTGGGCACACAAAATCAGCGGCCGGTGTGGCGGGTTTTATTAAAATCGTCTCTGCATTGCACCATAAGGTGTTGCCACCTACGATCAATGTGACAGAGCCGAATCCAGCGTTGGACATAGCCGACTCTGCCTTTTACTTGAACACCGAAAGCCGACCTTGGATTCAAGATGGTGACACACCGCGTAGAGCAGGTGTGTCTGCATTTGGATTTGGCGGTACTAATTTCCATTTTGCGGTCGAAGAATATAAGCCAAAAGTAGACGGTAAGTATCGTCGTCAGCACGTCGCACGCAGCTTGGTGTTGTCTGCTACAGATCGGCAGACGTTACAGCAATTGTGTCAGACTGAGCTTGGTCAGTTAAGAGAGCAGGGGTCATTGCACTTTGAGTCGTTTGTGAAAACGTACGCCATTCGCAACATTCCAAATGAACATGCCCGCTTTGGGTTTGTAGCTAACGATGTGGCTGAAGCGATTGAAGGTTTAGAAAAAGCCGTTGCCAAATTAGAGATGGACGAGCAAGCGTGGCAGACACCGTCGGGCTTGTTCTATCGTTCAACCGCGGTTGATGCCAAATCGGTGGCGGGCTTGTTCTCAGGGCAAGGTTCACAGTACGTTAATATGGGTAAAGACATTGCGATGAATTTCCCGCCGTTGTTAAACGTGATGTCGGCCATGAATGCGTTGTTTAAAGTCGATGACTCAACCGGTGATTTTGCTCAGATATTGTACCCGAATCCCGTGTTTAATAAGGACGATGAAAAAGCCTTGGCTCAGCAATTGCAGCTGACGCAATACGCACAGCCAGCCATTGGTTCCATGAGTTTGGGGTTGTATAAAATTTTCAGACGCGCTGGATTGGATGTGAACTGTGTGGCGGGTCATAGTTTTGGTGAGCTCACTGCGTATTGCGCGGCGGGTGTAATCAGCGAGCCAGATTATTTGATGCTTGCGAAAATACGTGGTCAATCCATGGCAGCACCGAAAGAAGAGGGATTTGATGCTGGCACGATGATTGCTGTGGTCGGTGACTCAACGCGTGTTGAAGGCGTCATTCAAGACATTGAAGGCGTTCAAATTGCGAACTTTAATTCGGGTAATCAAGTGGTGGTTGCGGGTAAAACACCTGCCATTGCCATTGCAAAAGACGCATTGAAAGCAGCCGACTTACGCGTGGTGGATCTTCCTGTGTCGGCGGCATTCCACACGCCGTTGGTGTCTCATGCGTATAAGCCGTTTGCCAATGCCATTGATACAGTTGCGTTTAATGTGCCTCAGATTCCTGTGTACTCGAACACGACCGGTGTGGTGCATCCGTCCGATGTTGACACATTGAAAAACCAATTGAAAGATCACGTATTGAATTCAGTTCAGTTTAAGTCTGAGATAGAGGCCATGTACGAAGCAGGCGCTCGTGTGTTTGTGGAATTTGGCCCTAAAAACGTACTGACCAAGCTCACTCAGGAAATTTTGAAACAAAAACCGCATCACTGCGTTGCTTTGAACGCCAATCCTAAAAAGAACAGCGATGTTGAAATGCGTTCGGCTGCGGTTCAATTAGCGGTATTGGGTGTGTTGTGCTACGACATTGATACGTACGAAGTGACACGTGAGAAGTTGTCTGAAAAAACCGTGCCGAAGATGAGCGTGAAGTTAACGGGTGCAAACTACGTCAGCCCGAAAACTGCTAAAATTTATCAAGACGCGCTGAATAATGGGCATCAAATTAAGCAAGCAGCTGGTGCGCCAGTTGCAGCAGTTGCTCCAACAAATACAGTAGAGCCTGTGAGTGATGTCAGTGCGCCGACGTTGGCGCCGGAAGCCGCTCCAATTGCCGCGGCTGCCGCTGTCGCGGTTGCCAGTAAGAAAGTGAGTGCAGCACCGTCAGCACCAAGCAGTTCGGTCTCTAGTGTGGTCGCATCGGCGATTTCCACATTAACGCCTCAAATGTTGAGCGTGGTGGCGGATAAGACAGGTTACCCAGAAGACATGCTTGAATTGTCGATGGACATGGAAGCGGATTTGGGTATTGATTCGATCAAACGCGTTGAGATTTTAGGCGCAATGCAAGATCATGTAGGCGACTTGCCGGACTTAGACCCAGACGAATTGTCTGAGTTGCGCACTTTGCAAGAAGTCGTTGATTATTTAGAAGGGAAATTGAATGGTGGTGCTGTGGCTCAAGTGGTTGCGTCGTCAGC
Organism: Pseudomonadota bacterium; assembly: GCA_039178995.1. Lineage (GTDB taxonomy): Bacteria > Pseudomonadota > Gammaproteobacteria > Pseudomonadales > JBCDEX01 > JBCDEX01. Next base: position 3,301 of record JBCDEX010000078.1, read on the forward strand.
GCCCGTTCCAGCTCTCGCTGTAAGTGCAGCACCTGTCGCCGCAACAGTTGCATTCAGTGCGACGTCTGCGTCGGTATCGGACTTAACGCCTCAAATGTTGAGCGTGGTGGCGGACAAGACAGGTTACCCAGAAGACATGCTTGAATTGTCGATGGACATGGAAGCGGATTTGGGTATTGATTCGATTAAACGCGTTGAGATTTTAGGTGCGATGCAAGATCATGTGGGCGACTTGCCGGACTTAGACCCAGACGAATTGTCTGAGTTGCGCACTTTGCAAGAAGTCGTTGATTATTTAGAAGGGAAATTACCAGGCGGGGTTGCAGTCGTAGCACCTCAAGCGGTTGCATCGTCAGCACCAGCACCAGCACCAGCACCAGCAGCGCCCGCGAGAATATTGGCGCCTAATGCACCTGAACCGATTTCAGAGCAAGCGCCCAGTAGCGCCGTTGAAGTCATATCGTTAACGCAACCGACGTTAAGACAGATTGATAATGTGCAATCGCACGTGTTGTTGGTAGATGAAGGAACCGAGTTTACACAGCGTTGTGTTGAAAAACTGTGTCAACAGCAATTAAAAGTTATTTTATTGAAGTGGCCAGAAGATCTTGTGTCGAGTAATAATCAGTTTGACGGCGTGCAAGTAGCGCCATTGGTGTCGTGTGACGAGCAAGACATCAAAACATGCCTAGACAATGTTGGCATGGTCTCATCGATTCAAGCACTTGTTTTTTTACAGCCAGTGCTTATGAATATGAGTCAAGACGATCGAATGCGGTATGTGACAGCGTCATTCATGTTGTTAAAGCATATCCATTCGACGTTGATGAATACTGTACACCAATCAAAACAAGCGGCGCTATTAACGGTCAGTCGTTTGGATGGCTCGTTAGGATATGGTGCAACGGTTTTGCCGGATGTCTCTCAATCGGCCCTGCTTGGTTTAACGAAAACCGCAAAACACGAATGGAATAATATCTATTGTCGAGCAGTAGACATCGCACCAAGTATTAATGCGACCACAGCGGCCGATCATGTATTTGCAGAATTGTTTGATCAACAGCAAATTATTTCTGAAGTGGGTTATTCGTCCATGGGGCGTGTGATGCTGGAGCGGGCGAGTCGTGATAGCTATCAACTGCCGATGGGCAGAACGGTCAACGCGGACAGCGTGTTTTTAGTTAGTGGTGGTGCTAAAGGCGTAACTAAAAGCTGTGTGTTGCGTTTGGCAAAACAGCACATGTGTTGCTTTATTTTGTTAGGACGTTCTGATGTGATTGAAGAGCCTGATTGGGCAAAGAACATAACGGACGATGCAAGTTTGAAGCGAGCTGCAATGGACGATTTGATTTTACGTGGAGAAAAACCAACGCCAGTTGTGGTGAATCGCGTGGTGAACGATGTTTTGAGTTCGAGAGAAATTAATGAAACCTTGTCTGATATCAAAGCATGTGGCGCACGTGCAACGTACGTTAGTGTTGATGTGACGGATAAGGATGCGTTGAACAAAAATATTGCGCCGAGTGTGCAAGCATTCGGGCAAGTGACTGGTATCATCCATGGTGCAGGTGTGTTGGCAGACAAATTGATTGTTCAGAAAAAGCCTGATGAGATTGAGCGTGTGTATAAGACTAAAGTCTTGGGCTTGCTGAGTATGTTGGCTTGTGTTGATAGGAATGCTTTGACGCACCTTGCATTGTTTTCATCAGCGGCTGGTTTTTATGGGAATGTTGGACAGTCGGATTATTCAGCGGCGAATGAGACTTTGAATAAGTTTGCGCTGAACTTTAAACGCAGTCGTCCAAGTTGTCATGTTCTGAGTTTTAATTGGGGTCCATGGGATGGTGGTATGGTGACTGACAGTTTACGGAAAATGTTTTCTGAGCGTGGCGTGTATGTCATTCCAGTGGATTCAGGTGCTCAGTTGTTTGTTAACGAGCTCGTGGCGGAAAGCAACGAGTGTGTACAAATCTTGGTGGGTACGGGTATTGTTCATGGTGATACAGGAGCGCCCTCTGTAAAAAAGTCGAGTTAACTCGTGCTTGGGATACTCCCTGGTGCGTGAATGCTCAGACGGTTCCGTTATTACGTGATCATACGTTTGGCGAACAAGCGGTGTTGCCAACGGTCAGTGTGATGGAATGGTTAGTGAGAGCCGTTGAAGCAGAGCGTGGCTTGCACCGTCCGTTTTTTATCGAAAATTATTCGTTGTATAAAGGTGTGACCTTGCCGTCGTTGGATTCGGAGTTGCTATTGCAAGCGGATGTTGATTCTCAAACGGATCGAGTCCGTTGCAAACTGCTGTCAGGTAATGAGTCTGGATCGGTGCGTTATCACTACGCATTGGATGTCGTGTTAAATGGCGAATTACCTGACTTAACGTGTGCAAAAATAATAATAAACGACGGTCGTCGTTCTGTCGATAAGTCGGATATCTATCAAAGTGCGTTGTTTCACGGAGGCTTGCTGCAACGCATTCAACGTGTTGCGTCGTACAATAAGGATGGGATGACGGCATTGTGTCGTATGACAACGGATGACGTTTCTCAAGCGGTGAAAGGAAGCTATAAATTAGCCAACCCAATCGCCGACGATTTGGTACTTCAAGTGTTGATTTTATGGCCGCGTTTAATGCAAAAAATATCCGCATTGCCGAATCGTTTCAAACGCTGGCATTACATTCGTCCCGTGCCGTTAGATCAAGATTTTTACATTCGCTTGGATGTGATTGAAAGCACATCAATGAGGCTTGTTGCTGATTTGTTGGTGTGCAGCCCTCAAGGTCATGTGTATATGAAAATTGAATCAGCGGAAGCGTCGCTGAGCCCAGCGTTGAATGACTTGTTTTTAAAAAAGCTGTAATGCAATACTGAACAATAAATAGTGTGGCGCAATGTTGGATCAGACAGTGCGTGTAAAGTTGAGGTAATATGAATCCAATTGCAGTGGTAGGAATTTCGAATTTATTTCCAGGATCGAAAAATCCACAAGAGTTTTGGGATAATTTGATTGAGAAAAAAGACACTCGAAGTCGTTTAACATCGGATGACGTGGGCATTGAACTTGAGCACTACATTGGTAAGCAAAGTGATGTTGATAAGTTGTATTGTGAGTTCGGTGGTTACATCAGAAACTTTGTGTTTGATCCGACGCAGTATCAGTTAAACGCAGATAAATTGCAGTCGTTGGATGAACTGTATCAATGGACGTTGTACACCGCACGTGAAGCATTGATCGATGCAAATGTGTTAGACAATTCGGAGTTGTTGAAACGGTGCGGTGTCATTTTGGCTAACTTGTCGTTTCCAACGCGTACGTCCAATGCCTTGGTGTTGCCAATGTACGCTAGCGCTATTGAAAGCAGTTTGGAAAAGTTGGCGTTTCCTAATGGCATAAGCTTGCCCATCAAAGCATTGCATTCCGATAAAGACAATCATGCCGATAACATGCTCATTGCAGGATACCCCGCGGCGTTGGTGTCGAAAGCATTGGGTTTGGGCGGCGTTAATTTTTCATTGGATGCAGCGTGTGCGTCTTCATGTTATTCGGTTAAGTTGGCATGTGATTACTTGAACACAGGCAAAGCCGACATTATGTTGTCTGGTGCGGTGAGTGCATCCGATCCTTTGTTTATTAGCATGGGCTTCTCAATTTTTCATGCCTATCCAGACGATGAGCGCAGTGCGCCATTGGATGCGAACAGCAAAGGATTGTTTGCCGGCGAAGGCGCAGCGTTTTTTGTATTGAAACGCTATGAAGACGCGGTGAGAGA
>JBCDEX010000079.1:0-7024 GCA_039178995.1 Pseudomonadota bacterium
GTCAAACTCTTCAAACTTAAGCTTTCCTCTCGGAGTCGAAACACTCAATTGACTTGCCGTCCCGTTCCAAATACTCCCTTTAGGATTCACGATACTAACCGCAGGGAATGTTTTGTTTACAAATGAAAATACCGAGTCAGCAGGAATTCCGCTGATCACTTTAAACAAAAACATAGCCACAAACATGGACGCAAAAAATAAGCCTCGTTTAAATGACACTAAAGCCCCTTAGCGATATTAATTCGCGCATCAACAACATTATTTTCTTTTGTCTTAGTGATATTCACTTTACTCAAAATCAACCTATTTTGATATTCCATGGTGTGCATCCATGACAACAACTTATTAAACGATACTTTTTCAAATACAATCTGCGCTGCTTTACTGCCTTTAGGCTGATATTGGCTGATGGCCAAATCGTTCTTAATGGCCGCCTGGTTTGCCAATTTAGACAAATCCGCACTGCTTGATTGAGAGCCTTTCAATCGAATCAATTGAGGCACGTTTTCTTTCATCCAATGGAGGTTTTTCTTCTCTTTGGCCAATACACGCTCTGTGCGCTGTGCTTTGCCCATGATGGGATTCCAAAACAAAAAATAAAACAGCAACACAATCGCCGACACAACCGAGGCCAGCAAAATTTTACGGTCACGATCCGATAATTGTTGATACCATGCAGTTAGTTTATTCATGATTTGCTCTTAATCTTCATACGAGCACGAACTTGATCGCCTTGCCCTGTACTGTTCAACAAAGTCACATCCAAATCTTTTGATTGCAACTCGGATTTCAATGTTTCAACCGACGATTGATCTTTCAAAAACACATCCAGTTCAATGCCGTTTTTTCCATCGTACATCAAACTTTTCAGTTCAAACTCAGGCCGTTTCTGAACCACATTTGAGGTCACAGACAGCAACTCTAAAAAGCCCATCGACGATGCATCACCGCCCTTATAACGCTTCAATTCACTGGCAATTTTCTTACGCGCGTTTTTTGCTTTCCCGTCGGGGAATACTTTTTGATAGAGCGTCTTTATATCGCCTCGAACTTCTTTCAATTCGGCATTGGATTGTCGGTACTCGGCATAACTCACACCAACATGCACCAACAAACCGAACAAGAAAAAAGCCAGCATACGCTTCCACTTGCCGAGTGAGGCCAATAAATCGCCGCTCCGAGAGTACGGCCCTTGCAACAAGTTAAGCGCTGAATAATTACCGACTCGTTTATCAAACAAAGTTGGCAGCGGTGTGACATCCGTTTCAAGATACGAGTACAGCTCATTTGGAATGTGAATCAACGCGTCGTCTCGATCCGCCGCTTCGTTCACCGTCAGAGTAATTACGGGTGGAATGTTCTCATAACCTCGGGTCGCAAGCTCCAACGCCAAGCCAATGTTATTACTGTCCACCCCGTGAACCTGTGGCTCTCCACAACGAATCAAGTACTCATTGTTATCGTAGTACATGCTCCAGTGGTTGCTTTCATCAAGCAACACAGCTTGTTCAGGGTAACACTCTCGAAGTGTCAGCCCGGCTTCTTCAAATCGCATTAACCAACGATTTAGATCATTGCGCTGCACAGCAGCAACCCAAATCCGATTGTCTTGTGGTTTAGTCATCACGCAATGCAAATCAGATGCATCGCAGATCATTTCATCTTCTAAGGTAAACGGAACCGTCTTAGCCAGATGTTTCTTTTCAGCGGGTTCAAACGACAACTGACGCACATGAACAGACAACGCAGGCGCCAAAAAAACAAGGTGTGTCGAGATACCCGCTTCCTCAAGGTCAGCTTTAAGCTCAGCCAGCGTACCCACATCACGAACCGCTGACGCTGACGCAGGCGCTCCATCCGAGGGCACCTTCATCCATTGGAAAATAAACGGATCACGGGTGGTCTTAATGAGTATTTTTTGCATCTTAATGTTGTCTTTTTAAATAATTATCCTGCATCGAAAATGCCTTAACCGCTGATATTGTATCAGTTTGATAGTTTAGCCACTACTGTTTCGACAGGATCTTAGCTTAAGATTGTCACGGGCACGGCGTCGACTCTAAGCTCTCAAAACGACGACTCAACACGGTCACATCGTACGCGTCAATGCTCGTGGCATCACTCGACCCCTCGGCCTCAGGTTCAGTGGGCGCTAGAGGGCCTGAACGCGAAGATTCTTGAGGCTTTCGTTGCAGCACAGTATAAAGGGTTCGACGTGCATCCTCCATCACCACTTCACTGCTCAATTCAAATGTATCGCTCACGATCCCCAATTTCAAGGCCTCTGAGTCAACACTCATGCCTTTTTCTGAAACGCCCTCATTCACGGTATTAATCGTTTCCGTTAAGTCGTCTAACAGTTCAAATGATGAAGGGAAGTTAACACTTTCAACTTCATTCGGCGTTAACTGAGGGTATTGAGCCGATGGATCGATGGGCAAATTAGGGGTAATGACACTGACCATTAACTCTCGACTCATGGCATTGACGTTTAGCAAATATGGCCCGTCTTTCGGCCATACGGTGATATTGGGCAACAGCAACTCAAACAGCTGACTTGCCAACAACGTATTATCAATAACTTGTAAGACTTGAAGCAATTCACTCGGATCAGTCATGGTGCGGTTGGCCGGTCTAAAGTTCAACCCCAAGCCTTCATAAAAACTCTCTTCCGCGCCATACTGCTCAATGGGTTGATTGTTCTTATCAAGCCAGTCGACCAGCGCAGCGGTGATATTTTTTGCCATCTCCACTGTGATGGGCTCACTTAAGGAGTCGTTAAATTGCATTAATAGATTGATGAACACCAGCTGAGGCTGTGAATTGGGGAATGACCCTGAACCTGACGTCCCTAATTTTCTCTTCACCTCATCGCTTTCATTATCATTGGGATCACCCTTAACCCCTGAGGCATCAAGCGGTCGAAGGCTGTTGACATTAAAGCGGCCACCGAGATCCGACAACGCTCCTTTCAAGACACCGGCTCCATCTGGAGACGGTAACTGCAGCACCTGCCCCCACAAATCAGTGCACGCATCAAATCGCTCTGTCTCTTGCTTGGTTAAATCGTACTCTTTGTCTTGTTTCAGAGCTTTTTGAGCATACGCCTCCACTTGCGAGAACGCCGCTTTTTGTTCAAGGCTATGTATTTGGCGAAATACACGCTTATTGCGTAGGTAAGAACTTGAAATAAGCGTCACTGAAATGGCCGTAACAATAGACACCACCAACAACGCCAACACCAATGCAATCCCCTGTTGCTTAGTCGGTCGCGAGCGATGCAGCTCGCCAGTAGACAGCATTCGGCTCCCCTCACGACTCATAGTTCACCTCAAACACTCGCGTGATGTCTCCCCACGGTTCCAACTTCAAACTGATTTCGAGCGCCATCGGCAGTGCATCCAGTGGATTGCCCTGATCAACCGATTCACCCTGATTTCCTTGGCGACGTACCACAGGCCATTCGTTCACCCAGCGCAATGAGGGCGCTCTGCCTGATATATTAGAGAGCTTAACCGGCGCAACAAAACGTATTTTCAAGTCAGTGACATCGTTCAGCAAGGTAAACTCTTTGCCTTTCGATGCAGCGGGCCCGTTGATTCTGTCCCATGAAGTTCGAAGCAGGTTTCCATCTTCCAAGCGATAATTAACGCGTTGCAAATTACTGCGTGGAAACAACCCTGGGTTCATCTTCGCAGAATTGGTAAACGACAGCCCCTCTTCGATCGATTGATACATCAAAGCTTGTGCTTCTTGGCCATTGACCATTCCGCTGCGTGGCACTATGTGCTCAATGTCTTTGGTGAAGCGTAAAAAGAACCCATTCAGCTCGTTCATTCGCTGAGCACGCTCATCCATGACTTCGATTGAACGTCTTGCAGTCGACACCGAAGCAAACGACATGGCCCCAATCATCGCTGTGATCACCATCGCCACCAACAGTTCAATCAAAGTAAAACCTCTGATTGACGACTTCCGAGACACGCAACCTAGGCGAAACATCATGGAGTTGACCCCTGCCCTTGCGCTGCCTCTTGTAACTTCCGTGCGCGATCATGCAGCGCCGCCAAATTAGGTTGTTTCATTTTCGTATCGTAAAAACTGCCGACTTGAGTTGCTTTTGGGTCGTCTTCTTCATCAAAGAACACTTGAATGGTCGTCGTATAAATCGCTTTTGCTTCCAGAATTTTCTCTTCTTCAGACACTCTAGACCATGACCACTTACTTCCAGCCATTGCTTCTGTGCCGCTTTTTTTACCTTTGGCAACCATGCCAGATTGCTTGTACTGTATTCTCAGCTTCGTCATTTCATTGTCCGCAATCCACTGCGCAAACAAGCGTTCTTCAATATAGCTGAGCTGATTAACTTGCGTTGAAATACTGTACATTAAGGCAGGCAAGGACACCGCAACAATGATCAACGCCACTAAGACTTCAATCAAGGTAAATCCGGACTGTTGACTGTGCATTACTCGTTTCATACGTCCTCGTCTCCAAGGAAACCAAACACCAATCGCTGTTCATTCACGCTGCGAATCAAAAACCCTTGCGATTCATCGTCCTTATTCTGCAACACCAACCTAAAATCCGTTATAAATCCGTCTGGAAAGAAATGGATAATCGGAGTGGCGCCGTCCTCTTCCAGTTCAAGTTCGTCATCGTCTTCGTTCATTTCACGATTTTTTTGCATGGCCAGTTCAGCCGCTTGTTCAAATCGTGTTTTTTGTTGCTCGCTCACCTGTGCAAGATCCGAGAAACTTCGACGTTCACCGTCTAATTCAATGAACGCATTAAAGTATGCAGGGATTCGCAACGCCGGTACAACGGTCTCTGGAAGTGCTTTCCAGTAACGTTTTTTGAGTTGTCGTGTTTGAGTGGATGCAAATACAGACACCGTCGATGTGTCATTCGCTGACGATTCGTCGTCACTGTCTGCCTCGTCGTTGGTCCCGCTGACGTCTTCAACCACCCACTGAAACCATGTGACATCATACGCACTAGCCTGTTCACCCACCTCAGTATCCTCACCCATGACCTCATTAATAGACACACCAAACATGTCTCCTGTCAGTAACGACTCTTCTTGAAGGTATGTGAGGTTTTGATACAGATTCAAAGCCGTCTGTTTCATTTCTGTCGGACTGCCTTCCGAACGAAATGCAATCGTAGACGTGCCAATGATGACTGTAATAATCACCATCACCACAATGATTTCAATCAGGGTAAACCCTGATTGATGACGCGACCCATGCAGGCCAATGTTCGTTGCTCGAGTGCGCATGCGAGTATCGCCTGTTAACACCCTTGCCTCCTGCGCATCTCTTACGATGAACGAAGCAAGTATGTTGTCCTGTGAAACGACGCGAAGCAGACGTTATTCTGACTCGCTGTTGCTTGTCTCTTCGCTGTTATAGATATCGGCATCTGATTCTTCGCCACCTTCAATGCCATCAGCACCTAATGTATACAAGTCGTAACGCTTCCCACGCTCGCCTGGGTACGTGTATCCGTATGGCTCACCCCATGGATCGATTGGTGCGTTTTCTAAGTAGCCATCCGATTTATAGTTTTTTGGTTGAGGATCTGATTCTGGCTTATTCACCAACGCATCCAAACCTTGCTCTGTCGTTGGGTAGCGTGAATTATCTAAACGGTACAAATCCAATGCGGTGGCAATATTTTTGAAATCTGCTTTAACACGCTTCTGTTCCGCTTTGCCAATTTGACCAATTAAATTCGGCGCAACAATCCCACCAAGTACAGCTAAAATCACCATCACCACGACGATTTCGATTAACGTAAAACCACGTGATGCAGCTTGTGTGAATCCAGTTTTGTTTTTCATTGTTGTATTTTTCACGCTTGTTCTCTCATATTATTTAAATAAAAAATTAACCGCCGATGTTACTCATCTGGAAAATAGGCAATAGAATGGCCATAACAATCACCATCACCAAACCACCCATAATCACTACGATCGGAGGTGCCAGCACGCTCAATGCGCCTTTAATGACACCGTCCAATTCGCGTTCTTGCTGGGTCGCTGAACGCTGAAGCATTTGTTCTAATTCACCGCTAATTTCACCGCTACCCACCATCTGCGTCATCATCATCGGAAATTCGCCGCTGGTCTCCATTCCTTTACGCAAACTCCCGCCTTCTTGAACAGTATCCGCCGCTTCACTCGCAGCCTCTTTAAGTACATCATTTGACAATACCTTAGAGGAAATACGTAAGCCGTCCAACAACGGCACACCACTCGACATCAACACACTGAGTGTGTTCGCAAAACGAGCCGTGTCCGCAATTCTGAGCAACTCACCCGCGATGGGCAAACCCAATAAAAATCGATTCCATTTTTTATTAGCTTCGGGGTTGCGTAACCAACGCTTAAACAAAAACCATATCAGCACCAGCACCACGAGAATAATCCATCCATAACTGGCCAAAAAACCGCTCAATGAAATCAACGCTTTAGTCAATCCCGGCAATTGAAGTTTAGCACTCGCAAAGGTTTTCACTAGCTTTGGAATTAAAAAAACAACCAAGCCAACAACGATCACAATGGCAAAAAACAACAAAAACATTGGGTACGCCAACGCTTGTTTTACGCTACCTTTTAGTTCTTCGCGTTTTTCAGTGTAGTCCGCCAAACGCTCCAATACAGGGCCTAAATAACCCGAACGTTCGCCTGCGTTTACCATCGCCACATACAAAGTATCAAATACATGAGGCAGCGATTCCATCGCGCGGGTGAGCGAGTACCCTTCCAATACGCGACTTCTCACTTCCAAGACCACGCTTTGCACATTAGCTTTTTTTGCTTGTTTGGCGGTCGCCCCTAAGGCTTCATCCAATGGTACATTTGACAAGATTAAAATAGACAATTGACGTGTTAACAACGACAATTCTTTTGCTTTTATTCGTGGTGTGGATGAAAAAAATGATTTGTTTTTCGCGGCTTTTTGGCGCTTCTGCTTAGCCGTTTGAACTTCTATGGGCTTGTATCTTTTTTCTTTCAAAA
>JBCDEX010000080.1:0-6999 GCA_039178995.1 Pseudomonadota bacterium
GGTTACACTAATGCGTCGTGGACATTAAAAAGTGATTTAACCACTCAGTATATGTGTCGCTTGATTCGTCACATGGATAAGAATCAATTGACGGCATTTGAAGTTGTAAACAATGATGCCAGTGTTGAAGAGCGACCGTTTTTGGACTTGTCATCGGGATACGTGAGTCGCATGATGGATAAGCTGCCTAAGCAAGGGTCTAAAGCACCATGGAAGCTCTATCAAAACTACACGATGGATTTTATCAAATTAAAATTTGAGCGCGTGAACGACGACGTAGTGAGATTTACACGCTGAGTATTAGATAGATGCTGCCATCTCTAATGGCATCACAGACAATATGAGCTAATTTATGAAAACATTTCACCAACGCGTCGTGGCCATCACCGGTGCCGCATCAGGAATAGGGCAGGCCTTGGCCGTTGAACTGTCAAAGCGGGGTGCCAAATTGGCGCTCAGTGATGTGCTTGACTTAGCAGATACTCGTGCGCTGTGTGAATCCGCGTCGTCATCGATTGAGGTGTTAACACACTCTGTGAATGTGGGCGACCAACATGCGGTTGCGACTTGGGCTAAGGATGTGTTTGAGCATTATGGTGCGGTTCACGCCATCATCAATAATGCAGGCATTGCGTTGAGTGTGAATGTTGAAGACATGTCGTATGAAGACATTGAACGCATCATGACGGTCAATTTCTGGGGTGTTGTGTATGGCACCAAAGAATTTTTGCCGTATTTAAGACAAAGCAATGACGCTCATATTATGAACGTGTCGAGTTTGTTTGGATTAGCCGGTGTTCCAAATCAAACAGCGTATTGCTCCGCTAAGTTTGCTGTTCGAGGATTCACGCAAAGCGTGTATTTAGAAGAGAAAGTACGCAAGAGCCACATCAATTGCTCGTATGCGTGTCCAGGTGGCATCAAAACCAATATCGCTAATTTTGCTGAGTATAAAGAGCAAGTTGGTAAGAAATACACCAAAGAAGAGTCCAGTGCACACTTCAACAACAACTTGGCACGCACAAGCCCTGAGAAGGCTGCACAGATCATTCTTCGAGGCATGCTGCGCAATCGTTTAGAGATCATTGTCGGTGTCGATGCGGCTGTCTTGAGCCGTTTGATTCGTTTGGTGCCAAGTGCCGTTCGAGCTTTGACGGTGAGAATGCTGTAAGACTCACGTTTTAATTGGGATTTGTCTCTGTTCACTTGAATGGTTGAGACATTGCGCGATCATGGATGATTCGAGCGCTTAAATTCGTTAGACTGCCTGCTCAATCACACACTACTTACTAAGAGACATTACTTTTGAAATCATTGATTCGTGTTGGGGCTATCTTGTTGGTTGCGCTTTCCTGTTATGCAGCTGTTGTTGTGCTGGTTTTCCCTAATCATGCGGTGCGCGCGTTGATTCGTGTGGGAGAGCTCAAAGCGGGCGTCAAAGAACTCAGTGTGTCGACTGATGCGTATGAACACGTGAGTTATTACGACAATCAAGTACTGGATAAGCCCGTATTACTGATGTTGCATGGTATTACAGGCTCGAAAGAAAATTGGTTGGATGTCGCGGCTGAACTGAAGGGTTACCGTGTCATTGCCATCGATTTGATCGGTCATGGGAAAACCAAGCCTCAGTCATTGGATTACGACTACACTGTCGATGCGTATGTGTCGTTTTTGCATGAGGTCGTGGATGAATTGGCGCTCACCAAATTCACCTTAGTTGGTAACTCAATGGGCGGGCTCGTTGCCGGTAAATTTGCGCATAAATACCCGCAATTCATTGAAAAAATTATATTTATTGATAATGCAGGCATCGATAGTCGCTTGAAAACGGTTGCATTAATGGAAGGATTAAACGAAAATAAGAACCGTTATGTCGTGAGAAGCTTGGATGAATTTAAATACAAACTGGATTTGTTGTTTCATAAGCAACCACCACTTCCAAAGTTTGTTATTAGAACGGTATCAAAACATTTTATTGAATTGGCCGATTTGCATCAAAAGCTGTTTGACGATTTGAACAAAGACGGCAAGGCCGTCGGAGCACTGGAACCTTATTTGAAGAGCTTGAATATGGACGTTCTGATTATATGGGGCAAGGAAGATAAAGTCATACACGTATCGTCCATTGAAAAAATGCAGACTGAAATGCCTCACGCACGAGTGCATGTGTTTGAACAATGTGGTCACGTACCGATGGTTGAAAAGCCCGTGGAAACGGCGCAGGTGATGACTGACTTTTTAGAAGGCATGTGATAGGCGTTGCCATCGAAACAACTACCAGCGCATTGATAGACAATAATTATAATCTGGAATGCAATGATATGAAGATACACACACAAAACAGTACCATTTTAAACGCATTGGCACTGTTTGGCTTGTTGAGCGCATCGAATTTGGGGCACGCAGGAGCGTACGATTCCAGTGGGCATCCATACGACAGTATTTTTGACGAAGGTTTGTCAGCGACGTACTCGTACTTGAATCTAAACCCAGAGCGTACGGTGAAAGCAACGCAGAAGTTTGGTGACGAAGAGTACACGGCTCACAATCCACTCAAGGCCTATGAGCGCCATTACTTGGCCATCAAAGCAGACTTATCAACGCGTTTGGCGTGCATGTTGCAATACGATCCAACGACGTATTCAGTGCGTTCGGATTACGGAGACCAGCTTCCGTTGGGGGCTAAAAGGACATCGCTTAAAGGCAGTGAAAATACTGCATTGTGTAGCTTCGCCTTAAATCAAGACAAAGACAGTTTGTTCAAGGTGATGTTGGGTGCAGCGCAGCGGGATTTTAATTTAGCGATTTCTCAAGACACCAGCTCGCAAGCAATGACGCTGGGAGGGCTTGCGGGCATTCCTGGAATCACTTTGCCGTCGTTTATCAATAGCGCGCTCTTACCGCTTAAACTGCAAAGCGATTTGGCAATTGACTTAAAAGGCTCAACCGAAATTGTTCCTCGAATTGGGGTGTCGTATGAAAAACCATCACTCAACATTCGAGCGGCTTTAATGTATACCGGTAAGTCAACGCATGATATGAAAGGCACGTTTACCGAGCCTGTGTTTAACACGTCGCATAATGGTTACACCGAATTGTTATTGCCTGAGACCTACGATGTGTCGTTACGAACGGGCATCAGTAAAAAATGGCAGATGGGCATGGCGTTTGGGTATGTGTTGTCGAAGTGGGGTGACTTGCCCAGCATTGCAGTGTCACAGGATTCGCCAGTACCGATCACGTTAAACGTACGCATGTTTGATAAGCACATTGCCACTAAGTACGTTGGTATCGGTAAAAAGTTCAATGATAAATTCTCACTGGGCGGTCGATTCATGTGGGAAGGCGATCGCTATGGGCGAGGCGGTGGTGTTCGAGGAGCAACCGATGGTCGGCAAACGATCGTCGTTGGCGGAGAATATAAAGTAACCGATCAATTAACGGTTTCGCCTCGCGTTGCGTTTACTAAGTTGGAAGAATCCAAGCACACCGATTACTTTATGGACATTGAAAGTGACGGGCACAGTTACTCAAGAACGTACGGTGTCCAAATGAAATATCGATTTAAGTAAGTTTTGATAGTTAAAAAGCCGCGCTAATCAACGCGGCTTTTTTGTTTGAATGTATGCGATGTTTAGTGTGTGCATCTCTCAGAATTCGTAGACGTTTAAATGACCGTATGAAACAATGGATTGAGTTTTTAAAGATAATTTTTTTCAATAAACACCTTTTGGTAAACAGTAACAGGAGTATTTGATTCGTATGATGGAGACGGTATTAAGTCATTTTGAGCCAGTGCATTGGCTTATCATCGCAATCAATGTGACGTTCGTTCTGTGTTCGCGTTTTATTTTTCGTAAGGTATTGGCGTTTGAAGAGTCCTCGCCTGAATTTAAGCGACGTTTGACCATTTTTCGTGGTTTAAATGTTCTGATTCTCTTTTTGTATATCATGTATGTTGTGGGCTTAAGCCAGTTGGAAGACAGCCAGCAATCGTTGTTATTCCAAGTGATCAAAATTGTCTGCATCGCGTACTTGTCATATTTTTCCATGAATCTCGCACGTTTTTTGGTGCTGAGACAATATGGTCAGCTCAAGAAGAACGACAACAATAAGCCCGATCAATACATTGAGACGTATGAAGCGCGGTTGATTACCTTGTTGGCCAATATACTGATTTTTGTGATCACCTTGATTGTGATTATTCGCACCTTGGGTTTTGACTCGTTGTTACAGACCGGCGGGGTGCTCGGATTCATCGGCGTGATGTTAGGCTTAACTCAAGGGTCTTGGGCGCCCGACATCATCAGTGGCTTGATTCTGTTAAACAGTAATATTTGGGATGAAGGCGATGTGGTGTTGTTTTCCGATGGCGATGACCATCTGGGGGTTATCTACAAAACGCGCTTTTTTCATACCGAATTGCTGAGCTTGACGAACAATTGTCGAATGATGATCAAAAACTCTAAACTTCGTGACTTCACCATCACCAATTTATCAAAATTCGCCTCAGCCAAAGGGTATCGCGACAGTCTCAGTTTTAAACTCGGTTACAGCACCGCATCGAATGATGCGCGTGATTTGTTTGTCAGTGCGTTTGAGCAAGCCGAAGCGGCGGGCTTGGATATCAACTTTGTTCACGATGTCGAGGTGTCTGTAAATGACACCGGTGATCATGCCGTCGAATGGACAATTTTTTACTACGTAAAACAGGTGAATAAACTGCTTCCGTTACGCAGAGAGTTAAAAGAAATTATTCTTGATGTAGCGATTGAACGTAATATTGATCTCTCAACACCCATCACGCATGTTCGCTCGAGTTAATGTGTGTGCTGGTTTTTTTCAGGTTATATGTCAATTAAGGTATGCGTGAAAGGTTCTCTTTTCGCGGGTTAATTTAGATTACTAGGTGTATATGAGTCACAATGCGTAGATAGATCATTCCTGAGTGCTCGCGTGATCCTCGTTAGAGTAAATCATTGAGTGGCTATGCAACCTATCGGCGGTACACTGCGATAACGGTCCTGAATACATAAGCCAGCAGCTCACAGGTTGGGCAACCAAATAGCACATTACGTTGATGTACATTCAGCCTGGAAAACCGACTTAACATGCGTATATTGAGCGATTTAATCGCACAGTACGGCATGAATGGTTGGATATGGAATCTGTTCGAAAGTGTTGCTCACGCGTAGCTACTAGCTATGCAATGGCTTTGGATATGCAATAACGAAAGGCCGTATTCGGCAATGAGCTTTTTTTATTCGGTGTTTTCTTTCTCCAGCTCTCTCATGCGCTTGACTTCTAAAACTGCCATGCCTACGCATTTACTACGTCAGTTGTAAAATGTGTCTTGTGAAATGCCCAAATCACGACAAATACCCTCTACTTTAACGCCTGACTCGTGCCGTTTAATCGCTCCGATCATTTGCTCTTCTATGTAATGTTTCTTTTTCATGTGTGATCGCCATAATTGTTATAGATTAATTGTAAATCTCATTCATGTCATGGCTTTAATTTGGGGGGAAAGGCCAGGGAATTACAAATGCTAATGATGCCTTGTTAACGGGCGACATAAAAAACGCCTTCATGAAGGCGGTTTTTTATGTCTTCTGTTCCTGGCACTTAAATAAAAATAGTAGGTCTATTTGCTGGTAGGAACTATGATTGTTTTGTTGAGTAATTTGTCCGTCGTTAGTGATGTACTGGGCAGTGGTATGTCAAAGAGAGCTTTCATTGGCGATCGGCGACATAAGTCGCGTTTTACACGAATCACTTGCCAGCGAGATGATGGCGCGTCTTCGACCACTTGTGCTTCAAAGTGCTCGTTGGTGCTACAACCATTCGACATGGCATAAAATTGCACAGTAGATGACTGGATCTTGACGTTGTATAAGTCAGGCAAGTTGTTTGAGACGGGGTGCATGGCGACGCTTTTTATGCAGCCAGCAAACAGCAGTGGGGTGAGTAAAGACAGGCAGCGAAGCGGAGATAATGTCGTCATGGAGAGTAAACCTCTATTATAAAGAGTATGCGCTTGTGAGAGTTGTTTCTCAAAAACTTAAGTATGTTGATAAACGCGACACAAATCAACAGGCGGTTTGACCCATTAAAGCCGCAGGCGTTGGCGTCGTTTCGTCAATTCATAATTGGTGTAGGTCATGTATAATGACGCCAAAATTGACCCTTTATTACCGCTCACTTGGAGACCTTCATGACCGTTATACGCCAAGATGATTTCATCAACAGCATCAGCGATGCCTTGCAGTTCATTTCTTATTACCACCCTAAAGACTTTATACAAGCCCTGACGGCAGCTTATGAAAAGGAAGAGTCTCCCGCGGCGAAAGACGCAATGAGTCAAATTTTGATCAATTCGCGCATGTGTGCAACGGGGCATCGTCCAATTTGTCAGGATACGGGCATTGTGACCGTGGTGTTGAAAATTGGTATGAACGTGCAATGGGACGCTGAGATGAACGTGACCGACATGGTAAACGAAGGCGTTCGTCGCGCATACGGCTTGTCGTCAAACATTTTACGTGCGTCTATTTTAGCCGATCCAGATGGCGCACGAAAAAATACTGGCGATAACACGCCAGCGGTTGTGCATTACGAAATCGTGGCAGGCGATCAATGCGAAGTGCATTTAGCCGCCAAAGGCGGTGGTTCAGAAGCGAAATCGAAGTTTGCGATGCTGAATCCGTCGGACTCGGTGGTGGACTGGGTATTGAAGAAGATTCCCGAAATGGGCGCCGGTTGGTGCCCGCCAGGTATGCTGGGAATCGGCATTGGCGGCACCGCGGAGAAAGCCATGTTGCTGGCGAAAGAGTCGTTATTGGAACCGATCAACATTCAAGACCTTCAATCAAAAGGCGCGGAAACACGCGCGGAAGAATTGCGTTTGGAGTTGTATGAAAAGGTGAACCAAACCGGTGTCGGTGCACAAGGATTGGGTGGTTTGACCACGGTCTTGGATGTTAAAGTATTGGATTA
>JBCDEX010000081.1:0-6997 GCA_039178995.1 Pseudomonadota bacterium
CGTGAGGACCGCGATGTTGCGTTTCCAAATCAGTTTAAACCAGTGGATAACGCATTGGCGTTAACGAATGAGTTGGGAGAATTTGATAAACCAGAGTTAGAAGAAAAGCATCGTGTTGCTAGTGTGGCAGGGCGCATCATGGCAAAACGTGGTCCGTTTTTGGTGTTGCAAGATTCGACAGCGCGTATTCAGTTGTACATTGATAAAAAGCACGCTCAAGCTGCGGACATTAAAACGTGGGATATTGGTGATATTGTGTATGCCAAAGGCCCTGTTCATAAGTCAGGCAAAGGCGACTTATACGTCATGATTGAAGAAGCGGTGATGTTGACCAAGTCGCTGCGTCCCTTGCCAGATAAGTTTCATGGTTTGGCGGATCAAGAGTTGCGTTATCGACAGCGCTACGTTGATTTGATCATGAATGATGACAGTCGTGAGGTCTTTATTGTTCGTACTAAAGTCATTGAAGGCATTCGTCGTTTTTTGAACGACCGAGACTTTTTGGAAGTGGAAACGCCGATGATGCAAGTGATTCCAGGTGGCGCTACTGCGCGTCCGTTTGTCACGCATCATAATGCGCTGGATTTGGACATGTACTTGCGCATTGCACCCGAGTTGTATTTGAAACGGTTGGTGGTTGGTGGTTTACACCGTGTGTTTGAAATCAATCGAAACTTTCGAAATGAAGGCTTATCAACACGTCATAACCCTGAGTTTACCATGCTTGAATTTTACCAAGCATATGCCGACTACAATGATTTAATGGCATTAACCGAAGCGATGTTGACATCGGTTGCGGAGTACGCATTAGACACAACCGTGATTAAATGTTCACAGCGCGATGCGAATGGTGAGATCATCGACAGCGTTGAATTCGACTTGTCGAAACCGTATGCAAAAATGACGGTGCTGGAATCCATTGTTCATTATAATCCTGAGATCACAATGGAACAGTTGAACGACGAAGTGCAAGCGCGTGCCTTGGCAGAGCAGTTGGAGATTCAAGTTAAGCCAAGCTGGGGATTGGGGAAAATTCAAATTGAAATTTTTGAGTTGTTGGTGGAAGAGCGTTTGATTGAGCCGACATTCATCACAGAGTATCCAGCTGAAATTTCACCACTGGCTCGACGCAACGACAATAATCCGCATGTCACCGACCGCTTTGAGTTTTTTGTTGCAGGACGCGAGCTTGCCAATGGATTTTCGGAGCTGAATGATGCGGAAGATCAAGCGCAGCGTTTCCAAGCGCAAGTGGCTGAAAAAGACGCAGGCGATGATGAAGCGATGCACTTTGATGCGGACTATATCAACGCATTAGAAGTGGGCTTGCCGCCAACGGCAGGGCAAGGGATTGGCATTGATCGTTTGGTCATGTTGTTGACGGATCGTCCGACCATACGCGATGTGATTTTATTCCCCCACATGCGTCCTAAAGCGTAATCTTAACGACATGTTCGTTGACGTTTAAATCATAACTGGTATGCGGTGCGTGAGAGTACGCAATGCGCGTCGTGATCACAGTGTGTTAATAAAGGATTCTCATGTGGATTAATTTACTCTGTGGCATCATTGCCTTGATGGTCGCGATCGGTCTGGGTCGGTTTGTTTACACTCCCATGATCCCGATTATGATTGAACAAGCCCATGTCAGCGTGCAAACCGCGGGATTCATTGCATCCATTAATTACGTCGGCTACATGATCGGCGCATTAACGCCTTTGTTTTGGTCGGGAGAAGGTGTACGTCAAAACGCTATTCGAGCAGGTTTGGTCATGACTGTTCTGGGATTTCTGTTGATGAGTGTTTCTATACCATCGACTCATGACTCTGGTGTCAGTCTGCTGCAGTTGTCTGTATGGGGTGCTGCTCGATTGATCAATGGCATTGGCAGCGCGTGGATTCTCATTAATGTATCGAGTATTTTATTGCAACGGCTGGCGCTTGCGGGTCGTTTATCGCTAATGGGTTGGATATACGCAGGCATTGGGCTGGGCGCGTTGGTTGGCACATGGAGTGTGAAAGCATTTGATGCGCTCGAGTTGAGCTGGCGTCAAGATTGGCGTTACCTTGCGTTGTTGTCGTTTGCTTTGGCTGTGCCTGTTTGGTGGGTCATCACCGAACCTAAGGCAGATGCTGCGGATCATGCTGGGCAGGTCAGTCCACGATTTTCAGACATCAACGAGCCGATGGTGTGGGCGCTGGCTGCGGCATACGCATGCAAAGGCTTTAGTTACATCATCGTGATGACGTTTCTACCCTTGATGCTCAACGATGCGACGGGAATTGCGAGCCATAGCTGGACTGTCTTGTTGTTGGTGTCGATTCCATCGACCATGTGCTGGGGGTGGTTGAGCGCCATATTCGGCAACATTCGCTGTTTGAAATTGGCTTTTGCCTTGCAAATGTGTGGAGTGCTGTCGCCTGTGTTTATACCGGGGAGTACCGGCATATTGATGTGTGCCATCTTGGTCGGAGCCACCTTCTTAGGCATTGTGACTATGAGTCTTGCGCAAGCGCAATTAATTAAGCCACATGCGTCAACCATGACCATGGGGTTGATTACAGGTGTGTACAGTGTAGGGCAGTTCATCGGACCTGGGTTTGCCGGTTGGCTGGCTCAAATAAGCGGTCATTTTCAGCACGCTTTAGGATTCTCAGGTGTGCTGCTCTTTGTTGGGGTGTTCCTGCTTGGTTGTGTGCATCGTTTGTATTTAAAGCAAGCTTAAGCTACTGAGATCAATGCGAATTTCAGTTGATCGATAACGGCTGTTTACGTAGTTGATGTTCTGGCAAAAAAAAAACGAATGGGCTACACTTGAGCGACATTAATGACTGTTTACATGCGCCACGCGGCGACAATTATGTCATCTTTCATCATGGCATTGGATGACGTTTTAACCGAAGATAGAGAGAATTCTGATGTCTCCAGAAAAAATGCGAGTGTTTTTATTTGCGGTGGTTTCTTTGTGTATTCTGGGTGGCGTGTTTTTGAGTGTATTGGCCATTTGGGGTTACTTAGGGCGAGACGCGGCGTGGAAGAGCATTGCGACATTAGGTGTGATCAGTGTTGGCTGTTTTGCGTTTAACATGGCTAATGATCAATTTGTAGCATCCGATGACGACGATTAAGATTAAGTAGGTCGTGATTAGAGAAACCAGCTAAGAGTTATTATTTATTTATACAGAGAGAGCTTATGGATATTCAAGCACGGTTTGAACAGCAACAAGAACACTTTTTTGAAGGCCATACACTGGACCTCAAATTACGCAAGCAGACACTAACAAAGTTGATGGATGTATTAAAGTCTAATGAAGATAAGTTGTATGAGGCGATTAAGAAAGATTTAAATAAATCGTCATTTGAAACCTACATGACTGAGATGGCCATGATTTATCATGACATCAAAGTGTTCCGTAAAAAGTTGTCGTCTTGGTCACGACCAAAGTACGTATTAACGAACATAGCCAACATGCCAGGATCGAGCAAAATTGTACCTGAGCCATTGGGAACCAGTTTGATTATTGGTGCTTGGAATTACCCTTATCAACTGGTGTTGGTGCCACTGGTGGCCGCGATTGGTGCCGGTAACACAGCGATTATTAAACCCAGTGAGTTGGCGCCACACACTTCTGCGTTGATGGCAATGTTGATTAATAATAATTTTGATCCGAAGCACATTTACGTCCAAGAAGGTGGCATTGAAGAATCCACTGAATTGTTGAAATTGCCATTTGATAAGTTCTTTTACACGGGCAGCTCGCATGTGGGTAAAATTGTGATGCGTGCTGCGTCAGAACATTTGAGTAGCGTGACACTTGAGCTTGGCGGTAAGAGTCCGTGTTTTGTAATGCCAGATGCTAACTTAAAGCTGTCCGCTCAGCGTTTGGTGTGGGGGAAATACTTGAACTCAGGTCAAACCTGTATCGCGCCTGACTATGTATTAGTGCACGAATCAATCAAAGATAAGTTTGTCGGGTTGGTGGTTGATCAAATCAAAAGCATTTATGGAAAGACGCCAGAAACGAGTGAGGCGTTGATTAATATGGTTAATAAACGTCACTTTGATCGAGTGAAAGAACTGATTGATCCAGGCAAAGTGGTTCACGGTGGGCAATCAATTGAAGAGCAGTTGTTCATTGAGCCGACGGTGATGGATAATGTCACATACGATGATCCGGTAATGCAAGAAGAAATCTTCGGCCCCATTATGCCCATTCTCACATTCAGTGATTTTAATACAGCGTTAGACGAAGTGCGTCGTCGTCCTAAGCCGTTGGCGGCGTATCTGTTTACACGCAATGGGAAAGTGAAAAAGCAATTTGTGAGTCGCTTGTCGTTTGGCAGTGCGGCGGTTAATGACACATTGGTGCAAATCACCAATAATCGCTTGCCGTTTGGTGGGATTGGTAACAGCGGTGTGGGCGGTGGTTATCATGGCTTGCACGGGTTTAAATTGTTCAGCCATTACAAGCCAGTGTTGACGCGAGACACCTTGTCCGAGTTGCCACTTAAGTACCCTCCATTCACTAGCTTCAAACGATTCGTGATGGGTAAGTTTTTAGAGTAATTCCGTCACGCACTAAAAAAGGCTCATTCAATTTAACATTGAATGAGCCTTTTTTTATTCGTACTTGAAACGCGAGCTATTATTTTTTGATCTGCATGCTGACGATTTTTTCAAATTTCTCGTCGTACGGTGGTCGAACCATTTTCGTCATGTCTATTTTAGACGCTTTGAAGATGGCTTTGGCATGGCTGAAGTTTTTAAATCCATGATGGCCTTGGTATTGACCCATACCGCTTTTTCCAACACCACCAAATGGCAAGTCTTGTTGTGCTAAGTTAAGGTAAAAGTCATTTATGACCATGTTGCCTGCGGCTACCTGTTGCGATACTTGAAGCATATCGCCTTTGTCTTTGCCGAAGTAGTAGATGGTCAGCGGTTTATTCTTGCTGGCGACGAAGGCCAGTTTCTTTTGCAAGCCTTCGATGCTGATAATTGGTAATAATGGGCCAAAAATTTCTTCGTCCATCACGCTGCCTGGGTCGCCGGTTACTTCAATGATCGTCGGTTCCATGTAACGAGGGTCCTTAATAGTGTAAGGCTTGTCAAATAGGCGAATGATGTTGTTGCCGTTTGCTTCCGCTTCTTTCACCATGTTTTTCAGTCGTGTGCAATGACGTTCAGCAATCATATAGGTGATATCGGGGCTGTTATGCTGCTCTGGGAACAGCTGAAGAATGGCTTTTTTGATTTCGTCAATCAAAGGCTGCTTCAAGTGCTCGCTGACTAATACGTAGTCAGGGGAGAGACAGACTTGACCAAAGTTCATGGTTTTCGCAAACGCCAATTTCACGGCTAAGTCTTTAATGTTGGCGTCGTCGGCGACAATAACGGGGGATTTTCCGCCGAGTTCAAGTGTCATTGGCGTTAGATTTTTCGCTGCATTTTGCATGACAATACTGCCTACAGACGTTGAACCGGTAAACAGTAAGTGGTCGAATGGCAGCCCACAAAATTCCGATGCCACCTCGACGCCGCCGGTCACAATGGTGAACTCCGTCGGATCAAATTGCTTGGTAACGAGACTCTGCATCAGCTCACTGGCGTGTGGGGTGAGTTCAGACGGTTTGATCATCGCTCGGTTACCCGCTGCAAAGATGCCTGACATAGGCCCCATACTTAAGAATACAGGATAATTCCAAGGCGATACATTACCAATGACGCCCAGAGGAATGTGCTGAATGCTTGACTTTCCCATGACCAAGTTGAATGGAAAGTCGGATTTTCGAGCCTCTTGTCGCATCCATTTTTTAACGTGCTTCTTTGCGTACTTTAATGCGGTGATACTGGGTAGGATCTCTTGCAGCCGTGACACGTCCACGGATCGTTGTCCAAAGTCTTCAACGGTCGCGTTGGCAAGAGCCTTTTCATTGGTGACGAGTAGATCAATTAGGCGGTCAATGCGGTCGATACGCACCTTAGCGCTTGGAAAGGGGTCGTTCAAATACGCAGCTTGCTGGGCATCAAACAGTGCTTGTAGATTGGAATCACTCATTGTGTTCGTCCTTTTTGCTCATTATTATTGGCGTGTGCAGAGGCGGCCGTCTAACTTATTATTACTGTAATCAGATCAAACGTCTAGCCTTTAATGGTTAAGAGATTATCATGTTAACTGCTTATCAAGGAGTCGTATTTTATTAGGCCCTCGTAAGGTTAAAATGTGGTGTGAATTAAGCGTTAACATGGTTAAAATACACGGCATAATAGCAAGACATTGTTGATCTTCTATGTCTGGATAAATTACGTAAGGGATTGATGAGCATGAAGGGAAATTCGCGCAGGCACATGAGTATCATTGGCGCTGGTGTGGGTGGTTTGACGACTGCGCTCGCGTTAACCCATCGTGGGTTTGATGTTGATGTGTACGAAGCCACGAAACAAGTGCGCCCGATCAGTACCGGCATCGTGTTGTCTCCCGTTGCCTTAAATATTTTGAATGAGTACTGTGTGCTTGAAGAAGTTTTGGCTCAAGGTCAAGCGGTGCATTCATTTTCTATCCGCAGTCATCGAGATAAGTGCTTATCTCGATACGACGTCACTAGGTTTAATGAAGACACCAGTCCTCAAGCAATCTATCGACAGAAAACACATTCTGTGGCAATTAACACCACGGCCTTACAGCGTATTTTAATGAGCGCGCTCCAGGCAAATATTGTGCACACTAATAAGCGTCTGTCTGAGGTGGATTTGACAAATAAAAAAATCCGCTTTGGTATGGGCGACAGTGTGGAGTTTGATGGTTTAATCGGAGCAGATGGATTTAATTCCTTGGTTCGTGGTTACGTAACAAGTAAAGAGCGGTTGATAGATTGCAATCAAGTTGGTTGGCGCGGCGCGTCAAAAATGGGTTTGTTCTATGATGAGAGAACAGAGTTCGTTGAGTATTGGGGCAAAGGCTTGCGTTTTGCGTATGTGCAAATGTCGGATACGCA
>JBCDEX010000082.1:0-6970 GCA_039178995.1 Pseudomonadota bacterium
AATTAAACGTGGCTTGTATCTCATTGCTGGTGACTAATTTCTTTTGTTCGCTGTTTGAAATGAAGCTGTAGGGTTCGACAGTTTGTGCGTATTGGCTTGTGTAATGCAATAAGGCTTTGAATGTGGCGTCGCCAGTCAATAATTCATTTTCAACAATAAACGGTTGGTTGGTAAAACAGCAGCCAATGGTCCAAAGTGTTTGGCGTGTTCGACCGACGCGCACTTCGTTAAAAATTAACCCTTGTTGCTCTTGTTTAAAATAGCCATTTAACGCGATGGTTAAAATGCTTTTAATGTACGCTGCAGGGGTGCTGCGTTGAGAGAAACAGTATTTTCGAATGTCTGCCGAATGCTCTTTTGAGAAGGTATGAACTCGATGAATTGCTTCGCCGTTTTCGGCCGTTTGAGTGGCTAAGTGTCGCCCCCCAGACAAGGGAGTGGCTTTTTTGACTGCCTCGCTCCAGTAGTCGATGGTTTCTTGGGTATCGCATTGAAGGCGGTTGAATTCAGCGTAATCACTGAATGGGTAGTTAAGCGGTTCGATTGCGTCGCCGTTGCTCAGCGCTTCATATGTTGAGAGCACCGTTTGGATGAACATGTGCATGCCTAAGCCATCGACGACGATGTGGTGAAACGCAACCATCCATGCCCAATGCGTGTTATTAAAACGAACCAATTGGGTACGTAACGGCAGTTCGTTCTCTAGTTTGTACGGTGTGTGTATGAATTCATTGGCGAGCGTCTTGAGTGATGTGTGATCACCGTCATGTGTGGTGGTTGCCAATGTGAGTTGAGGCGGCTTACTCAGTACGCAACGGTATGCGATGTCGCTGTAATGTGTGTGTGAAGGCTTAATGTGTGAGTGCAGCGCAGGTTCGCGTGCGATCACTGAATTAATGGCGTCTTGCAAGCGTTGAGGATTTAATTCACAGTTGAATATGTTGGTCTGCCCAAAGTAATTCCACGTTTGCTGTGCATTCACTGTGGTGTCGATGTAGATGTCACGCTGCATGTTGGTGAGAGGGAGAATGGCGCTGTATTGTGCTGGTGAGCAATTCAGCAGAGACCGCAGTTGATCGTCTGTATTCAAACTGAGGGTATTCACCGGCTGTTGCGTGTCGTCAATGATGTTGTTCATGAGCTGAATGTAATGCCCGGACATCAATTGAATGTCGTGTTCATTAAATACGCTGACATCGTATTCGACATCAACGACGTACTGACTGTCTGTTTCTGTCACTTGAAAGTACAGCAGAGTTTTGTTCTCTAAGCGAGACAGAAGCTGTACGTTTTGTGTGCTTTCATTCACGGTATTGTTCAAGGGTGAATGTTTGTGCGATTGAAAATCAAACCCAGCGCTGTGGAATGCCAGCTCGTCTCGATTTATGAGATTGGTGTGTTTCAATATTTCGAAAAAGGCCACGCGATTGTGCTGTTGTGCATGAGTTAAAGCGCTTTCTGCATCGTTAAAGTAACGTTCCGCTCTCGGGTTGTGTCCTGGTGTCAGTTTAATCACTAAGGCGTTACTGGATTGATACGCTGGGGTGGTGTCTGTCTTAGCGTTGGATGCTGGAATGACCACGGACACGATGTTTTGTCCGCTGTGGCGCGATAAGAGCAGGTGATAATTGGCTAGAAAGAACGCATATGCGTCGATCTTTTTGTTGTGTAAAAATTGTCGAATGGATTCACTCTCTTTGTCATTCAGCTGGAATTGTTGACGGGCGAATGAGTGCGCTGAGTTGTTTGATGTGCGTGCCGCCGAATTGGCAAACGTGATCCGTGATGGTGCATCAGCGAGCTGTACTTTCCAGTAGTTAATGTCTTCTTTATAGGTGCTGAGCGTATTTGGGTAGCGCTCGTGATTGAGCGCAAGATAGTCGGCTTCTTTAAACTGAGTGATGAGTGACTGAGAGTCGTTGCTGGTGTAAAACGCCTTGAAGTCATTGGCAATGGTGTGAAGTGAGTCGCTGTCGCAGATCATTGCATGCACCGTCATGCAGATGAAGACGGTGTCGTCGTTGACTTGATACGCCTTGATGTTGGACAAAGTTTGATCGGATAAGGCAACACGGACGTCAGCGTGGCGGTTGAAGCAAGTTTTGACGGGCGTGTCGTCATAGCAGAGGTTTTCAATGGTGAATAATGGCATGCTGGTGCATACCAGTTGCTTTTGAAGTGCATCCAGTGACGCGCCTAATATCGGATGGCGGCGGCACAGTTGTTCGAATGCGCTGTGAAGCGCTGTCAAATGTTGCACCGAAGTGAGCTGAAAGCGGATCTTATGGTTAAAACGGTAGGTGTTTGATTGTTCTGCATCCAAACGTTGAATGTGTTGCTGTTGTTGGGTGAGTCTCAGTGTGAGCTCTGGCAGCGAATCCGGTGTGGGCGCAAGCTGGCTTGCATGCTTAGATGTCTCAGGTTTATTGAGCGCATCTGTTTGATGATATTGATCCATTACATCCGTCATGAAGGCTGGCAGCGACAGATCGTCACAAATGTGTGGATGCGCGCTGATGGAAATCAGATGTTGTTCGGGGCCGATTTGGTTAAGGTTCAGGCGAATGAAGTGCGACTGAGTAAGATCAAATGACGCTTGGCAGTCTTGAATGTGAAGGTTGTACACATAGGCATTGATGTCACCATAATTTGTGTGAATCACATCTACGTCACTGAATTTTTTTGTGTAAAAGTAGGGCTTAGGCTTAGTGCCTGAACGCGTATTGCGTTGAATACCTGAGTTCGTATCTCGCCATGATGCGTTGAATAGTCCGTGACGCTCTAGTACGTGAGTCCATGCATTTAGTAAACGAGTGGCATCGATGTGGCTGTCTAGATGCAATGACACACAAGCTGCTTCGTGATTTGGACGTGTGTGTTGATTCGTCAGCAGACTCAGTTGGTTTGGATGCAGCAATTGAGATGGTTTTTCTGGGTGCATGTTGACGCTCACGCTGGAATGCGTATGCAGATACGCTGTGAGCTCTTGATGTTCAGCATGCAAGCGGCGCTTAAGCTCGGGCGTTAACGCGCCTTTAGGGGCGTCTAGGTGTAATTGCCCATCAACTAAGCTGATATGAATGTCTAGAGCGGATAGCTGCTCCAATAAAGACGGTATTGAGCTCATGTATGTTTATTAAACTTTTTTTAATGGAATAAGCTTATAAATGATAGGTAAACATAGCATTCAGCCTTAGAATCAGCAATAAAAAGACCCGAATTGTGTGTTTTTTATGCAGTTTTACGTTTTCTTGGGGTTAATTCGTGCATTAATTGACATAAAACGGCACGGTGGGCTGAACTGGCTTTTTAAGGGTATACCCTTTAGAATGAGCGTCCTTTGAAGCGGAGTGTTTCACCGTTTTCGAGGGTGGCGTATGGCGCCCTTATTTTTTCATCGAGCATGGCCGAGAGCGCTCATTTACAACGTCCTATACCTATTATGCATAATAATCATAACGATTCATCGCGCCTTTCTCCTTTGAAAATCTGTTTACTGGGGTATCGCAGTGACCCATACGGTGGCGGTCAGGGTATTTACTTGAAGTATTTATCCAGTGCATTGCGTGACTTAGGTCATGAGGTTGATGTGATTTCAGGTCAGCCATACCCGCAGTTAGACGACGGAGTTCGTTTGATTAAGTTACCGGGGTTGAACTTATATGAACGTGGACTCTTGTCGGTATCATGGCGAGACGCGTTGTCGTTGACCAATGTCATCGAGTGGGTGTCTAAGTTGACGGGCGGATTCGCGGAACCGTATTGTTTTGGCCGACGTGTTTCACGTTACATTAAACTGCATGGCCAAGCGTACGATGTGATTCATGACAATCAAAGTTTGAGCTATGGGGTGCTGACATTACAGCGCGAGAAGCCCCTCGTCATGACCATTCATCACCCCATAACCAACGATTTTCGTATTGCACTTGGGGCGGGTGTCACCATGAAAGATCGCTTGCTGACTCGTCGTTGGTATTCTTTTTTACGAATGCAAAAGAAGGTGGCGCAACGATTGCGCTCCATTGTAACGGTGTCTGAATTGTCTAAACGTGACATTGCAGACGATTTTGATTTGCCGTTAGAGCGCATCAGTGTGCTGTACAACGGTATTGATACCAATGTGTTTAAGGCGTTGTCTGAAGTGAAACGATTGCCTCGACGTTTGATGGCGACGGCCTCGGCAGACCAGCCCATGAAGGGACTGGCGTTTTTGTTAACGGCGTACGCCGAATTATTGACGCGCTACCCAGATTTAGAGTTGTTGGTGGTGGGTAAGCCTAAAGAAGGCGGTGATACCGAAGCGTTGATCTCACGTTTGCAGCTTGAAGATAAAGTGCAATTTGTGAAAGGCATCAGCACACAAGAAATGGTGGCGTATTACGCAGAAGCAACCGTTGCAGTTGTTCCGTCACTGTATGAAGGCTTTGGCTTGCCTGCGGGCGAGGCGATGGCCTGCGGTGTGCCGTTGGTGTCGACCACAGGTGGCGCATTGCCAGAAGTCGTGGGCGATGCGGGTGTGTTGATTGAACCGGGCGATGCGAAGGCATTGGAGCGCGCCATTGAGGCCTTGTTGAATGATCCAGATGAGTGCGCTCGTTTGTCGCAGGCTGGGCGTGATCGCATTGAAGCGAAGTTTAGCTGGCACACAGTGGCGCGCAGCATGGAGACATATTATCGAGAGGTAATTCATGAATTTCAGCAGAACAGGACATAAACGCACATGCTGACCGCAGATTTAACGCAGTTTGATCTTCAAGCCCACGACATCGTACTTGATTTGGGGTGTGGCGAAGGGCGCCATACAAATGGCTTTTACTGGTTGGAACAGGTGCGTGTGATTGGCGTGGATTTAAGTCTCAGTGATTTACACATTGCCAAGACACGCTGCGATGAATTGATTACCAGCCCTGAGTTTGACACCAAAGGCGAAGCGGTTGGGTATGTGATGGCAAACGCATTAACACTGCCATTTTCAGATCACAGCTTCGATAAAATTATTTGTTCCGAAGTGCTTGAACACATTCACGATTATGAATCGGTGTTGGTTGAGATTAACCGTATATTGAAACCCGGTGGTACGTTGTGTGTGTCGGTGCCGCGCTATTGGCCCGAAAAAATATGCTGGTTGTTAAGCGATGAATATCATGCGAATGAGGGTGGGCATTTACGTATTTTTAAAACGTCGCAGCTCAAATCGTCAATACAACAGTTAGGGCTGACATTCACAGCACGCCACTGGGCGCATGCCTTGCATTCTCCGTTCTGGTGGTTGAAGTGTTTGTTTTGGTCCACTCAAGATCGTAATCCATTGATTGCGGCGTATCATAAATTATTGGTGTGGGATCTGATGTCCTCGCCTAAGTTGACGCGTGTTCTTGAACGGTTGTTGAATCCTGTGATGGGTAAAAGCGTGGTGCTGTACTTTGATAAGCCTCGTGCGAGTCAGGCATAAAAGGAATTTTTGTGACGTATTCATCTTCATTCAATGCCGTACGACCGCTGAGCGATTTTCAAGCGACGGTTGATTTCATTGTGCGTACTCAAGAAGCCAGCGGTGTCATTCCATGGTTTGATGGCGGGCACGCTGATCCTTGGGATCACGTAGAATCTGCGATGGGATTGAGTATTGGTCGAGAATTTGAGGCGGCCGAAGCGGCCTATCAATGGCTGCTGGATAATCAATTAGAGGATGGCAGTTGGTGGGCCTCGTATAAAGACGGCGTACAGCACGGACACAAGCGTCGAGAAACAAACTTTGTGGCGTATTGTGCAACAGGTGTCTGGCATCATTATCTGATCTCGCAAAACAAAGACTTTTTGCAGCGCATGTGGCCAATGGTTGAACGTGCGATGACGTTTGTGCTCAGTTTGCAACGTGAGTCTGGTGATGTGTGTTGGGCTGTCGATGATGATGAGCCATTGGTAGACGATGCGTTGAGAACCGGATGCAGCTCGATTTATAAGAGCATAGAGTGTGCAATCAATGTGTCTAAAGTCTTGGAGATTGATACGCACGAGGCGCACTGGAAAGCATCGAAAGCGCGTTTGCGAGATGCGTTATTGTATAAGCCTGAGCGCTTTGATCGCACCTGGGAAAGCAAGGCGCGTTATTCCATGGATTGGTTTTACCCTGTACTGACAGGCGTTATTGAACCAGCAGATCAATTGGTGCATTTGAATGCACGTTGGGATGAGTTTGTTGAAGAGTCGCTGGGCTGTCGATGTGTGTCAGATCAACCATGGGTGACCATTGCAGAAAGCTGCGAATTAACCATGTCGTTGTTGGCGGCAGGCGATGCGCCTCGAGCGCATCAGTTATTCGAGTGGTTACAGCAATGGCGAGTAGACGATGGCAGCTATTGGACAGGATATCAGTTCATTCAAAATGTACTGTGGCCAGATGAAAAACCAACCTGGACCTCGGGCGCGATTCTGTTGGCAGCCGATGCGCTCTATAAGTACACGCCGGCTTCTGATTTATTTCTCGGCGCTTCGCCATATTGAATGACTGTAACCCTTTTAGGATTAATCTTCTAAGTTTTCATACAGCTTATCCGCATCGGTGTCTAAGCGTTTGGCCATTTCGTTGATATCTCCGTAATTCGATGCAGATGCTAAGGTATGCCATGCTTCCTCAATGATCGCCATGCGTGAGGCGGCGGCCATTTTCTTCGTGGATGCGGACTCTAATAACAAACGATACGCTTGGATGTGTTGCTTACTAAACGACACATCGATTGTATTGCGTCCAGTGGCGAGCATGAGAAACAAATTCATCCAGGCAAAGAACACTGGCAAAAACAGAACTGGCGCGTAATTCTCGGAGAATTTCATCAATATCAAAATTAACGACATGATGAAAAACAGTGGCGACGCGGCAAATAAGGTGATGATGGAGCGACTGCGAACATCGGTCTGTTTGCTGATGGCGTTCTTAAATAACACCGCGAATGCCGTGAATATAATGCAC
>JBCDEX010000083.1:0-6935 GCA_039178995.1 Pseudomonadota bacterium
CCAAAGGATCCAGTACGTTGCCTTTTGATTTTGACATTTTTTGGCCATTTTCATCACGAATCAAACCCGTTACGTAGACGGTTTTGAACGGCACTTGCGGTGTTCCGTCTTCATTTTTCATGAAATGCATGGTCATCATGATCATGCGTGCGACCCAGAAGAAAATGATGTCGAACCCAGTGACTAACACATCTGTTGAGTGGAAGTCTTTTAATTCAGGTGTTTTGTCCGGCCAGCCTAAGGTCGAAAATGTCCATAAAGCCGATGAGAACCAGGTGTCCAATACGTCGTCGTCTTGATGCAGCGATACGCTGTCGTCTAGTTCATACTTTGTGCGTGCTTCCGCTTCGTCGCGTGCTACGTAGATGTTGCCTTGATCGTCATACCAAGCGGGAATACGATGCCCCCACCAGAGTTGACGTGAAATGCACCAGTCTTGAATGTCGTTCATCCAAGCAAAGTACATGTTTTCGTATTGTTTGGGGACAAACTCGATGCGACCGTCTTGCACCGCAGCAGTGGCTTGTTCAGCCATGGGTTTCACGTTGACGTACCATTGATCGGTCAGTAGCGGTTCAATGACTTCGCCTGAACGATCGCCCATAGGAACTTTTAAGTCGTGATCGTTAATGGTGTCAAGCAAGCCCAAGGCGTCCAACTCGGCGATAATCGCTTTTCGAGCGACAAAGCGATTCAGACCTTGAAGTGATTCGGGAATCGTTTCTTCAAGATCGATGGTTTGTTTATTGTCCCAGTTAAAGACTTGCGTGGTGTGCAATACGTCTGCGGTTTCACTGAGTACATTGATCAGTGGAAGACTGTGGCGTTTGCCGACTTCGTAATCGTTAAAATCGTGCGCGGGGGTGATTTTGACGCAGCCGGTGCCAAATTCCGCGTCGACGTAGCGATCTGCAATGATTGGGATGCGGCGGTTCATAATGGGTAGGGTGATGAATTTGCCCACCAATTCGGTGTAGCGTTCATCGTGTGGATTGACTGCAACCGCGCTGTCGCCGAGCATTGTTTCAGGACGCGTGGTGGCCACCACGATGTGATCCTTGCCGTCGGCTGTGGTGGCACCGTCTGCTAGCGGATATTTGAAGTGCCACATTTTACCTTTCTTTTCTTTGCTTTCCACCTCAAGGTCTGAAATTGCGGTGCACAGCTTCGGGTCCCAGTTGACCAGGCGTTTACCGCGGTAAATTAAGCCTTCTTCGTGTAATTTAATGAACACTTCAACGACGGCTTTGGACAGTTCTTTATCCATGGTGAAGCGCTCACGAGACCAGTCAGCGGACGCGCCAATGCGGCGTAATTGTTTGGTGATGGTGCCGCCAGACGACTCCTTCCATTCCCATACTTTGTCGAGAAAGGCATCGCGTCCGAGTCCATGGCGAGTTAAGTCTTGAGCGGCTAATTGACGTTCAACGACCATTTGCGTGGCGATGCCCGCATGGTCGGTGCCGACTTGCCAGAGTGTTTTATTTCCTTGCATGCGTTTAACGCGAATCAGTGCGTCCATGATGCTGTCTTGAAACGCGTGACCCATGTGCAAGGAGCCGGTGACATTCGGTGGGGGAATCATGATGCAGTAAGGCGTTCCATCTCCTTGAGGAGCAAATAGCTTGTTCTCTTCCCATTGAGCGTACCATTTTTGTTCGATGTCTTTGGGTTGGTAGGTTTTATCCATCATGGTGATTAACGCCTTTTTATAAAATCTGGGACGGTGCCTTTGGTGCGTTTACGCGGTTGTTAAACCGTGTCGTGATGAGTCACGAGGTTATTTTAGAGGATGGAATTATACCGATGTCTGCGATTAAATCCTATCAACTTTGTGATGCAATTTCGGCTTAATTAGAGAGGTTGTGAAATGAGTTGATGAGGTTGTGTGTTAAACGTGCACGGATAAAAAAGCCCTGCACTGCGATACGATGAGAGCAGCTGGGCAGGGCGTGTGTTTTGTTGGTTGAGACGTGGATAGGTGCTTAGTAGTTGTAGCTCCCGAATAAATCGTCGTACAGAGCGCTTGCCATTTTTTTCCTGAAATTATAGGGCATGCGTTGTTGTGCAAAGATAACGAATGGATGTAATTCAGTGCTTTCTAGTAAGTAACCTGCGTACGTGTGGACGTTGCTAAGCGTGCCTGTTTTGGCGCATACTTGATCGTAGTGAATACACGGCAACAAATCAGCATACGGCTTGAATTTGTCAAGTAAGTCAGCCATTTGGCGAGCCGACATTTGGTTTTCTCGAGAAAGTCCTGCGCCATCTGCCATAAAATAATGTCTCCAACCGAAGTCGCGACTTAGGATGTGGCGAGCGTAACGTTGGCTGCGCTCTAAACTGGCTGACTGGTTGGCGATGTTGGCTGAATCAACGGCCATGGCAAGAAACAGTTGGTTGGCGATGAAGTTATTTGAGTACTTCAACATATTGATCACGACGTCTTCTAATGAGCGTGTGTTGTAGTGGCGATACAGCACCGGTAAGTTTCTCGGTTGTTGAAACGATTGCTGTGCGCCGATGTGAATGCCACGTTCCTGCAATTTTATTTTAAATAGTTCACTGTAGTGACGTTGTGCCTGTTCGCCGTTGCGCAGTGACACGCGATGACGACCATTGCCCTTTAATTCCGAAATTTCATACGAAACAGACGTTAATGGAGTCATTTCATCGGTGCTGTAAACATCGCCATAACTGTTTCTAAAGGCAATGCTGTTAAAGTTAACTGAGGTTGCACCGAGGGGTGCGTCATAAGGGTTCAAAGAGCGCGGTGTCTCCAATTGAGAGTTGTACTCATGGAAGAAACTGTCATCGATTCGAATGCCTTTTAACGAGCGAATGCCACGTGCTTTTAAGCGTGACGCAACGCCGTTGGCCATTAAGCTGAGTTCTTCAGTAACCATGAACGGATCGCCATAGCTTTTAACCCATAAGACACCGTTGCGATCGAGCATGTTGTCTGTGTAGAACTGATGATATTTCCCCCAGCGTTTGAGCGCTAAGTACGCGGTGACGATTTTCATAGTTGACGCTGGCACCATTGGCGCATCAATATTATATGAGTGATAACTGCGCCCAGATGCGTCTTTTACATACAAGCTCGATGAATGTTTGTTTGTGAGTGATCGTACATAGTAGCTGGAGGAGGCAGCCCATGCGCTAGCACCAAAAAAGAGGCTAAGAATTACGGCAAAAAAGCTGTTAATAATGCGAGTACGAGCCGAAGAGTGAGTAGTAGATTTCAAAATAATGTCTTGTATTGTTAAAATTTTAATTAAAATATGCTGGCAAAATCGATGAATCCAGCTATCTGTCAACATACGATGCTGATTTACTGAGATTAACCGCCCATACGGTGAGTGAATTGGTTTATAATTAAGCCCAGAACCTAGTCGTTCTGAATGTAGATTAAACCACATTTTCTAAATAAATAATCAGAAAAATGCTAAATGATTGAAAAATTTGTCGCGCACCGTGGTTACCAAAAAGAATACCCTGAAAACTCATTACTCGCGTTTCAAAAAGCGATTGAGGTCGGTGCCCAGTACATTGAGTTGGACATTCAACTCACGGCAGATAAAGTGCCTGTGGTGTTTCATGACCCAACGTTGGATCGAATGACGGATGAGTCGGGGGCGATCCATGAACGTACATGGGCGTCTTTGCAGGATGTGTCGGTGCATGAACCGAGTCGCTTTGGAGAGACGTTCAAACCCAACCTTATGACGCCATTGAGCGATATGTCGGGTTTCTTGAAGACCAATCCACAAGTGACATGCTATCTCGAAGTGAAGAGTCACAACATGGATCACTTTAGCCATGAAGAGGTGTTGGCTGCGATTGGTGACGCGCTGGGCTCTCAGCTAACACAGTGTTATTTGATCAGTTTTGACACAGACATCATCCGAACGGCGCATCAATTGGGTTGGTCGCGTTTGGGCTGGGTACTGACGACGTGGAATCAAATAGATCAAGCACTTACGCACGCGCCGTACTTAGAGGTTGTGTTTTGTGATAAAGGGGTTGTGTTTGAGCAGGGGGATGTGTCGCACTATCCATGGAACTGGGTGGTGTATGAAGTGGATCAAGAGCAAGACGTCGTGGCATTGATGAAACAAGGTGTGCAACAAATAGAAACATTTGCCATCAAAGACATGTTGATGTGTTTTTCAGGCGATGAGAACGCAATAGATAAAGGGTGATAAGAACGTAATGGCGGTTGATTATGATGTGGTAATTGTGGGCGGAGGCATTCAAGGTGCTGGAATTGCGCAAGCGTGTGTGGCCGGAGGGTATACGTGCTTGGTGCTCGAGAAAACAGCGGTGGCTGCGGGCACATCACGTGCATCCAGTAAGTTGATTCATGGAGGGCTGCGTTATTTGGCCAGTGCGGAAATTTCATTGGTCAGGGAGTGCTTAAAAGAGCGCCAATGGTTGATCGAAAATGCAGCTACATTGGTTAAGCCCATGCGTTTTTACATTCCACTATATAAAGGCAATCAATACCCCCGCTGGCAATTGATGGCGGGGTTGGGGTTGTATGCTGTATTGTCTGGTTTGACTCGATACTCTCGGTTTAAACGCATTCCCAAAGAGAAGTGGGATGAGTTTAAAACGTTGAAAATGTCCGGGCTGGTAGGCTTGTTTCAGTATTGGGATGCGGTGACAGACGATCAATTGCTCACGGAGTCGGTCATGCGCTCGGCTCAATCGCTGGGTGCGGAGTTGCTGTGTCCCGCAGAATTCGTATCAGCGCAAAAAAACGCATACGATTACCATGTGACTTACCGTCACAACGGTGAAGAAAAACAGCTGACCACCAATATGTTGGTGAATGTTGCAGGCCCTTGGGTTAATGAAGTGCAGTCGGCGGTGACTCCTGCGCTGTACACGATTCCTGTGGAATTGGTGCAAGGGACGCATTTGGTGCTTGAAGGCCAACTGTTTTCGGATAAGGTAATGTATTTGGAACATCCGGATGATCAGCGCGTTGTGTTTGTGACGCCTTGGTATGGCAATACCTTGATTGGTACAACAGAGCGACCTTTATCGTCTCCAGCGGACATTGCGGTAACAGACGAGGAAACCGATTATTTATTGACACTGTGGGCGTATTATTTTGGTGGCGATGCACCGAAAGTATTGGAATGCATGGCAGGCTCTCGTGTCTTGCCTGCGTCTTCGAAGAGTGTATTCAAAAAATCACGTGAAGCGCAAATCCTCGTCGGAAAGCTCTCGGTGGCAGTGTACGGCGGTAAGCTCACAGGCTTTCGAGCGGTGTCAAAGAAAGTGGTGTCTGAAGTCGCGTTGCAGCTTGGCGCACGCGAGCCAAAGGCAGACGTAGATAAATTAAAGTTGACCTGATGATGACGGTTAATGCGGCGCACACCCTATTTTCCTTAAAGTCGACGAACATTCTCATCACCGGTGGTGGCACTGGCTTGGGTTATGCCATGGCCGAGGCGTATTTGCAGCAGGGCGCGCGGGTGCTGTTGGCGTCACGTCGCGAGGCCGTATTGAGTGATGCTGTGGTGACATTGACGAACACCTATGGCGCTGAACGCGTCGCGTATGTCTGCATGGACATGGCGTGTCAGATCTCTATTGAACAGGCGTTGCCGAAAATTTGGACATGGGGTGAGATCGATGTGCTGGTGAACAATGCTGGCCGTGTGCACAATGCCGATTTATTGACGCTTGATGCGAGCAGCTGGGATGATGTCAATGCGGTAAATATCAAAGGCGTTTGGCTGTTAAGTCGTGCTCTGGTCTCTCGTTTCAATGAGCGAATCGATCGTGGGAATAGTGCCACGCAAGGCTTGTCGATCATTAATGTGACGTCTATTCTGGGTATGGCACACATGATTCGAGCGGGGCTTTATGGGATGTCGAAAGCCAGTTTGATTTACCTAACCAAACAAATGGCGCTTGAATGGTCTGAGTACGGTGTGCGCGTCAATGCGATTGAACCAGGGTTTGTTTACACTGATATGACAGATGAGTTGTTGCAATCACGGCTGTCGGATGCACTGCTTAAACACGTGCCGATGGCGCGTTTTGGTGTGGTAGAGGACGTCTGTGGAGTAGCGGTCTTGCTGGCATCCCGCGCCTCAGCCTACATGACAGGGTCGGTAATTCCGGTTGATGGCGGGCACTCAATCGCTCAAGTTATGTCGTGAGGCGTGTTTGAAGCAGGGTAAGTTTTTCCTCCGGTGAGTAATTGCTGTACAATGCCGGCTTCATTTGAACCTCCGTGATTGAGATAAATAAAGAGAGATAGTATGGGACGCGCATTTCAAAATAGAAAAGAATCCATGGCCAAAACCTCCGATCAAAAAGCGAAGGTTTACAGTAAGTTAAGTCGAGAAATTTACGTGTGCGCTAAGGCTGGCGGAGTCGATCCTGATGGCAACCTGGCATTGAGAGGCTTGATGGAACGGGCGAAAAAAAGCCAAGTTCCGAGCCACGTTATCCAAAAAGCCTTAGATAAAGCCAGCGGTGCAGGTGGGGAAGATTTTGCAGTGGCACGTTATGAAGGTTTTGGTCCAGGAGGTTGCATGGTGATCATTGAGTGTTTAACGGACAACCCGAACCGTACGTTTGGTGATGTACGTCAAGCCTTTACCAAGACCAAGTCAAAAATAGGAACGCAAGGCACAGCAATGCACATGTTTGATCACGTGGCGATTTTTGTGTTTGAGGGGGGTGATGACGAAGCGGTGCTGGAAACCTTGATGATGGCTGACGTCGATGTGACGGACATCGAATGCGAAGACGGAAAAATCAGTGTGTTCGCGCCTCAAGCAGAGTATTTCAAAGCCAAGCAAGCGTTGATGGAATCAGGCATCGACGCATTCGAAGTCGATGAGGTTCAGTTCTTACCGCAAGTGACCTAGCCTATCGATTCAGAGCATCAAGAATTGTTAGACAAG
>JBCDEX010000084.1:0-6884 GCA_039178995.1 Pseudomonadota bacterium
ACAATTTTTTTCGCATCAAACGGCGGTCGAATGAACCCTTGATAGTCGCCTTTGTCATTTAACAACACAATGTTCCCACTGTGATCAATAGTGTAGTCGTCTTTCTGCAATACTTTTTGAAACGCCACATTCACATTCGTTGCAAACGCATGCAAGGCTAAAAACTCACCCGTGATGCCTTCAAAGGATGGATTGAAATGCTCAACGTATTCTTTCATTTTTTCTGGAGTGTCTCGCGCCGGATCTAAGCTCACCATCATAAATCGTGTATCGCCCGAGACTTCGGTTCCGTCTAACTGCTCCTGTATTGATTTGAACAAACTCAAGGTCACTGGGCAAATATCAGGACAGTTGGTAAATCCATAAAACACAAACGTCCACTTACCTTCCAAGTTTGATTTTGAATAGGGTTTTGCGTTTTTATCGACCAAGGTAAACGGTTTCACGAGTCGAGGCGTGTCAAATAAATACACTCCGTATGCTTTTAATGCGCCATCGCCAATCAATACCGGCTGTTGCATTTTGTACCACAGCGAAAAAGCAACAAACACCACCATGCCAAGCATAAATAAAACGGTATTTCGAATGCCTTTTTGCTGTTCGCTGGTTTTGTTATTGCTCATAGTATTCAACATCACCTATTGTTAATTTATGTATGCGTCATAATGGAACATGACGGTCTAAACCATGTTTTATTACAGCACAACACTCATATTACTGGGCATCTTTGCAATGAATTGATGATCGATTAACATCACAACAAACAACGCGATTAAATAAATAATCGAATACGCAAACGTCATCATCGGCGCTTTTTTGTTGCCAGCGTTCATTAAAATAATGGCCCACACAATAAACCCAACACCCAAGACAATCGCTGCCAACAAATACAACCAGCCACTCATGCGCGTGGCAAATGGTAAGATGCTCGCGGCAAACATGAGCAAGGTGTACAACACAATTTGCACACGGGTGTAATGCTCACCGTGCGTTACTGGCAACATTGGAATGCCCGCCTTAGCGTATTCTTCTTTACGATGAATCGCCAATGCCCAAAAATGAGGCGGAGTCCACGCATAAATAATGAGCACCAACAACAGCGCGTTGTAATGAATTTCTCCGGTCACAGCCACCCAACCCAACAACGGAGGCATCGCACCGGCGAGGCCACCAATCACAATGTTTTGTGGCGTTGCACGCTTTAAATACATGGTGTACACAAATGCGTAGCCAATGGATGATGCCGCGGTTAACGCAGCGGTCAATGGGTTCGTCGATACCAATAAAATCACAACACCAATCACACCCAAACACAATGAAAATAGTTTTGCTTTCGACGCATCAATTCGACCCGTTGCAACGGGTCGATTTTCTGTGCGTGACATTTTCCGGTCAATGCCTTCGTCAACCAAATGATTCACCACCGCCGCAGAGGCCGCGCACAATCCAATGCCTAAATTTCCAAATATCAAAACTCCGAACGGCACGCTGGAATCAATCGCCATGTACATACCCACGAGCGAGGTCACCAACATCAAAAATACAACATTGGGCTTGCACAACTCATAATAATCTTTCCAAGTAGAGGACAATGTCTCACTCATAATTGTGCTCTCTTTGGTTGGTGATTGTTTGCATATTAATTCCTACTTAGCGTCCGTGATTGAGGACATCGCATATATCAATGAAATGACTTTCAACAACAACAATGCGCCGATTAAATTATGTGCCACAGCCACAAATAATGGAAAATCAAATACGATGTTTGATATACCCAATGCAATTTGCACACCCAACACACCAAACAAGGCCATCACTTTTGGTTTTAATTCAGCGACGCCGGCCTTCAACACCTTCAATCCACTGATGAGTACCATGATCAACACAACAATCGCACCCAAACGATGCATCATATGAATCGCCACCCTTGATGAATTATCCAACACACCCCCTAAATAGTTTGGCCCGATGTGCTGATTCAAATTAAATCCTTGTTTAAAATCCATCGCCGGCCACCACTGATTTTGACAGGTTGGAAAATCTGGGCACGCGACATTTGCATAATTAGAAGTCGTCCACCCACCTAAAAATATCTGCATGATCACAACAAACAAGGTGATATATAACAGCGGCAACAATTGCTTAATTCGCTGATAATGTTGGCATGGCGCTTCAACTGATTGATGCGTTATTTGCAAACGTAACAACCAAAACAAACTCAACGTGGCAAAACCGCCTAACAAATGTGCGGTTACAACTTGTGGCCACAATTTGAGCGTCACCGTCCACATGCCAAACATGCCCTGTAAAATAATCATGCCTAAAATCAGCAATGGAAGCGTCATTTTGATGCCGCTATTGACGCGATAACGAACTGCCAATAGCACAATCAAAAGACTCAACACACCCAGTGTCGTTGCCAAATGGCGATGCACCATTTCTGGCCACGTTTTATCATGCTCAACAGGTGTACCCGGATACGCTTGATTCGCCTGCGCCACTTCTTCAGCAGACTCTGGCCAAAGTACATGACCGTAACATCCAGGCCAATCTGGACACCCTAAGCCCGCATCCACTAAGCGTGTAAATGCACCCAATGCAATCACAAGAAATGCAAACAGAACCGAAAAGGTGGTGATGTACTTTAATAGTGTACGCTCTTTTGTCACAGAACTTCTCCTATTTACCGCGCTTTTTTAGTAGGTACTTTAAGTCTTGAATCAAATGCGAACCTTCTGCATTCTCTGGATAATACATCATCAACCACCCATTGGGGTCCACCAAAGCAAATTGATGTTTGCCCTTTGCATCATATCCTGTGTTAGCATACTGACTCATAAACTCTCTGTATTGAGTGCTTTCCGTACTGAGCCATTTCAGTCGCGGGTGTTCTTTGGTAAAGAAGGCACTCAGCGTGTTACTGACTGTACCACCTACCGACACATAATAACGCTGGACATGTTGTGCTCGATGCGACAACGCAACGTGAGCCTGACGGCTTAACCACAGGCTCTCTTTACACGCTTTTTCGGCGCATTCTGCATCGCCAAAATGGACAATGTGCCAACGCCCATAATCTTTGTTGTCTGCCACGTAATCGAATACCTGACCGTCTTTCATGGTCAACGGCAACGACATGATTTCCGCAGGTGGCTGCAGCAACACCCCATTGTTCTTACGTGTCTCTGGAACATAACCGACTTTGTAGGTAATCGTGGCCGCCAACATCACCAACAATGGAGTCAATAACAGCAACAGCAAAATGGATTTGTTCTTCATTTGCTGACGTTTTTGTTCCTGTGACATGTCTTGTATCCTCATACATATAGCGACTGGCGCTATTCTATCAATTATCGCCTAATCACGCTCTGTTTTATGAACAAACCAAATAACAATAAGGCCAGTCCAAACCATTGCACTGCATACGCTGTGTGCTTTTCAGGTTTCATATTAAGCGTCATCCAATGCGCATCAAACAACAAAGGATGGTCTGTTTGCAGACGAATGACCATGGGAAACACCGGATGATCAGCGTACTTCCCTATAGCGTGTAAATCCAGCTGTGCCAACCTCATGGGCCACACCACACTATCAGGATACTGAGCATCTTCAATGAAGCGATTGGCCGGCTGTTTATACAAATAGCCACTGATGCTCACCGTGTGCGATGCCAACACATCAACATTCGGTAAAATTCGCCGATCTAGGTTACCCTGAACAAACCCTCTGCTGACCGCATAACTCGTATTGCACGCGTTCACCAATTGAATGACTTCGTAGCCCACTTTACCCTTGTGAGTTTGATTATCAACCAACACATGAGATTCCGTCATGACACCGTTCAGCACCACAGGCTGATATTGAAGTAATCCCGTATCATTCGCTTCAAGTGTACATA
Organism: Pseudomonadota bacterium; assembly: GCA_039178995.1. Lineage (GTDB taxonomy): Bacteria > Pseudomonadota > Gammaproteobacteria > Pseudomonadales > JBCDEX01 > JBCDEX01. The sequence continues at coordinate 3,899 of JBCDEX010000084.1, forward strand.
TATCAAGCGGGGACGCGTGCTGCTGTTCCTGTATTTGAGTTTCAATCACACGTTTTTGCTCTGCTCTGTCCAACTGCCACATGCCCAGTTTAATTAATATGGGCAACATCAAAACAACAAAGACACTCATTTTCACATTAAATGAAAAGCCAATTCTTTTCTCTTGATTTTTCATAGTCCGATGCCCAATATAGTCGCTTCACTCACAGTCCGAGACATAATATGACCCCGTTAAAATTGGCCATTTACATCAGCTTTTTTGCCATGATCATCAGTTTAATCGCAGCTGCCTACTTCTTAGTTCAAGACAAAGGCAAAGAACAATCAAAACGCACCTTAATTGCGCTTGGCGCACGTGTCGCCTGTGCGGTTGTGTTGATGTGCCTGCTCAGCTACGGGATCTTCAGTGGGCAACTGCGCTCGCACGCGCCTTGGAGTCACGCTCAACCTGACAGCAGCAGCCCGCCAAATACTACGAACAACCACTCAATGGGGACTAATTCACAGGCGCTTTAACCCGTTAGTTAAATGCATAAAAAAGCCAGACCGCTGTCTCATGCTGTCTGGCTTTTCTTTGAGCTACATGAGCATGAGCGCTGTATCAGAAAATATTTAAATACACCACTAAGAATAAGAAAATCCAAACCACGTCTACAAAATGCCAATACCATGACCCTGCTTCAAAACCAAAGTGATCAGTTGCTTTGAAGTGGCCTTTAAAGCCTCGAATGGTTTGAACCAACAAAATGAATGCGCCCATACATACGTGGAAGCCGTGGAAACCCGTCAACATAAAGAACGTTGAACCATACACACCCGACTTCAATGTCAAACCTAGATGATGATACGCTTCATAATACTCATATCCTTGAACACCAATAAAAACAAGACCAAGTAATAAAGTAGCAATCATCCATTTTTTAAATTTAGCTGCGTCATCATGCTTAATCGCATGGTGAGCCCAATGCACTGTAAAACTAGACGATACCAACAACAACGTATTCAAAAAAGGCAACTTCCATGGGCTACCAAGTACTTTGGCATTAACATATTCGCCATTATTCGCAACCAACTGTTTCGCAACACCGCCTACGGCTTCTTGTGGAATGGTAGGAGGTGTGACCAATGCATCCGATGCACCGCCTACCCATGCCCAAAATGATGGCCATACATTCTGATATCCTTCCCACAGCAAACGGCCATTTTCACTTCCGCCTTCACCTTCGCCCGCTAACCAGGGCATGGATAAGTATTTAATGTAAAACAGCGCGCCAAAAAATGCGGCAAAAAACATCACTTCCGAAAAAATAAACCACTGCATGCCTAAACGATAAGAACCTTTTAATTGCGTACTGTGTAAATTTTTAGAATTTTCAACAATCGTTTCTTTAAACCACACATACAAACACGCAGCAATCATCAACAAACCAACGATAAGCGTTAACCAGCTTGCGCCTTCTTCAGTGCTTAACCCATGGATGCCCGATGCAGCACCGTACGCTGCAACTGAGATACTTATTGCAGTGGCCAGTGGTAGCTTACTTTGATCCGGCACATAGTAAGTTGTGTTATCTGTCGGCGTTGCCATACTTCTTTCTCCACATAAACGTGTAAATCATAGTTAAGTGGCGCCCATCATATTCTAGTTTGGTACGGGCCCATCTTTTTTGAATTTTTGCTGTGTTTTTTGTAACAGCTCGTTGACGGTTTTTTCATCGTCATTACCAAACTTATCGGTCACATCAAATAACGTATACGACAACGTAATCGATGTGATGTCTTTCGGCAAACCGGGATCGACCACAAAACGCAATGGCATATCGATCGACTCATTTGCCTCTAATGCTTGTTTCTCAAAACAGAAACACTCTGTTTTGTGAAAATACGCTGCGGCTCTGTTTGGTGCCACACTAGGTATTGCTTGCGACACCATCCGCTTATTGCTTGGATTGTTCGCAAAAAACGTCACATCCGTTGGCTCGCCCGGATGAACACTGACTTTTCTAACCTCTGGTTTGAACGTCCACACCATGCCATCGTTATTGGTAGCGACGAACAACACATCGATCATTCGTGTTTTATCAACCTGCAAATCAACGGCTTTATAAGCTGTCTCATTGGTTTTGCCATTCAAGCCTGTGATTTCACAAAATACATCGTAAATTGGAACCAATAAAAACCCAAAAGCAAACATCCCTATAACAACCAACCACAATTTAGGGACTAAGCGCTTTACCGGCGCTTTCCCCTGGTCCTCGTTTACGTCTTGTTCCATCACTGTACCTCCTCGAACAAGGCACGTTTATCAGTGTGATGATTGAACGTAATTCGGCGCCTTAAACTCTGGCGGCGTTGAGAATGTGTGGTACGGAGCAGGACTTGGTACAGTCCATTCCAAACCTTGAGCACCTTCCCATGTTTTTGCTTCTGGTGCTGGCTTGCCCGAATAAATGGTTCTTACAATGTTAAATAAGAACAAGATCTGTGACGAACCATACAAGAACGCACCAATACTCGAGATCATATTAAAGTCTGCGAATTGCAATGCGTAATCCGGAATACGACGTGGCATACCCGCCAATCCTACGAAATGTTGTGGGAAGAAGGTAATGTTAAATGCGAAGAACGACACCCAGAAATGCGCTTTTCCCATGGTTTCGTCGTACATCTTACCTGTCCATTTTGGCAACCAATAGTAGACCGCAGCCGACATACTGAAAATCGCACCCGCTACCATTGTATAATGGAAATGCGCGACCACAAAGTAGCTGTCGTGGTATTGAGTATCCACTGGCGCCAATGCCAACATAACACCCGAGAAGCCACCGATGGTGAACAAGAAGACAAATGCGATACAGAACAGCATCGGTGTTTCAAAGGTAATCGACCCTTTAAACATCGTGGTGATCCAGTTAAAGACTTTCACCCCCGTTGGTACGGCGATCAACATGGTCGCAATCATGAAGAAGGTTTCACCCGCTAACGG
>JBCDEX010000085.1:0-6864 GCA_039178995.1 Pseudomonadota bacterium
ATGTTCTGAAAACGATCGTTGAACGTAACCCGATCCCTGATCATGAGTACGACGACGTCGTGTTTGGTTGTGTGGACACCATTGGACCGTTGGCGGGCGACATTGCACGCACCGCATGGTTAGCGGCTGGCTTGTCTGACGCCGTTCCTGGCACAACGATTGATCGTCAGTGTGGCTCGTCTCAGCAGGCGGTTCATTTTGCAGCACAAGCGGTGATGAGTGGAACGCAAGATGTGGTGATAGCCGGTGGCGTACAGACCATGACGCAAATTCCCATTTCTTCGGCGATGATGTGCGCTGAGCCATTGGGCTTTACGGATCCGTTCTCTGGATCTACCGGTTGGGTTGAACGTTACGGCGAAGAGCCGCCTACGCAGTTCAAATCCGCGCAAATGATTGCAGATAAGTGGGGTTTGTCTCGTGAAGACCTCGAAGTGTACTCGTTGGAGTCACATACTCGTGCTATTAACGCCATCAAAGAAGGGCGATTTGAGCGTGAAATTATTCCATTGGAGGGGGTGACAACCGATGAAACACCGCGTGAGAGTACACTAGAAAAAATGGCCGGGCTGGACTTTTTGTTCGGTTGCGACAAAGTGACTGCTGCGGTCTCCAGCCAAACGTGTGATGCATCATCTGCGTTGCTGATCGTGAGCGAAGACGCCCTTAAGCGTTATAATTTAACACCGCGTGCACGCATTCATCACATGAGTGTGCGTGCCGATGACCCGATTTGGATGTTGACGGCGCCGATTTCAGCGACCGAATACGCACTGATCAAAGCCGGTATGAGCTTGGATCAAATCGATTTGGTTGAAATCAATGAGGCGTTTGCCAGTGTGGCGATGGCGTGGTTGAAAGAGACAGGCTACCCGCACGCCAAAACCAACGTGAATGGCGGTGCCATCGCGCTTGGGCATCCACTGGGTGCAACAGGGGCTAAATTAATGACCACCTTGCTTCATGAGTTGGAGCGTACGGGCGGTCGTTATGGGTTGCAAACGATGTGCGAAGGCGGCGGTCAGGCCAACGTCACCATCATCGAACGCCGGTAGAAAAAATAATGAGTTCAGTAAATCAATAAGATGCGAGTAATGTTATGAGTAAAACATGTCAAGACAGAGTGGTGATTATTACCGGAGCAGGCGGCGGCTTAGGCGCGGCTCATGCGCGTGTATTTGCAGCCGAAGGCGCTAAGGTCATTGTTAATGACATCAATCAAGAAGCCGCTCAAGCGGTGGTTGATGAGATCAAAGCCAATGGCGGTGAAGCACAAGTCAACACATCGGACATCACCAATTACGAAGACAGTAAACATGCGCTGCAACAAGCCATTGAGAGCTATGGCGATTTGCACGTGGTGTTGAACAACGCCGGTGTGAACCGAGATCGCATGTTCGCGTCGATGACCGAAGCCGAGTGGGACACCATCATGGCGGTGCATTTAAAAGGCCATTTCTGCATTTCATCGCATGCCGTTCAATACTGGCGAGGCAAATCCAAAGCAGGCGAAGCGGTGGATGCGCGCATCATTAACACAACGTCAGGGGCGGGCTTGCAAGGGTCTGTCGGACAATCAAATTATGCCGCTGCCAAAGCGGGTATTGCTGCGTTGACGTTGAATCAAGCGGCAGAGCTTGGTCGCTACGGCATCACTGCAAATGCGATCGCACCTGCTGCACGTACGGGCATGACCACCGCGGTTGAATCCATGGCACAACGTATGGCAAAACCAGACGATGGCAGCTTTGATTACTGGGCGCCTGAAAACGTTTCGAGCTTGTTGGTGTGGTTGGCGTCATCGGAAGCCGCGCATGTCAGTGGCAAAGTGTTTGAAGCCGAAGGTGGAAAAATCTCCATTTCCGACGGCTGGCGCACCACCGAAGGCGTTGATAAAAATGCACGCTGGGAGCCATCAGAGTTAAAAGACGTTGTCGATCAACTGATCGCCGATGCAACACCTGCTCAAGCGGTATACGGTGCATAAACGCAGTTTGTTCTGAGCACCATAGGTGCGACGGATGAAACTGCAATCAGCTTAAATTAACGATAAAAGGTACGCTGTGGAATTTTCATTTACAGATGAACAACTGATGATTCAAGAAACGGCGTCTGGTTTCTTGGCCGAAGTGTCAACGTCTGAGGCCGTTCGTGCGGCGATGGTGACGGAGCTAGGGTATGAGCCAGATGTTTGGAAGCGCGTGTGTGAGGACTTGTTCCTTCACGCGGTGACCATCCCCGAAGAGTTTGGGGGCATGGGATTGGGCTACGTTGAGTTGATCACGATCATGGAACGAATTGGAAAACACTTATTTTGCAGTCCGTATTTCTCCACTGTGTGTTTAGCGACCAACGCCTTGTTGATTGCAGGTACGGACGAACAAAAGCAAACCTACTTCGAGCGCATTATTGCGGGTGAGACGGCCACGTTGGCATTCAATGATGCCTCAGGCACATGGGGTGCGGAGAGCGTATCGTGTGCGTACACCAAACAAGGCGACGCCTTTGTGTTAAACGGAGAGTACCGTCATGTGGTGAATGGCAGCAGCGCGGACTTTATGGTCGTGGCGGCTCGAGAGGCCGGTTCGGTGAGTGAGAAAGGCATCAGCCTATTCATCGTCGACGCCAAGGCCGAAGGCATTCAAGCGGATGTACTGCCGACGGTTGATCAAACACGTAAGTTAGCGCATGTGACCTTCTCAAACGTCTCGGTGCCTGCCGCAGCGTGCATGCAATCCGAAGCCGCAGCGTGGCCTTTGTTGTCGACCATCATTCAGTTATCGACCGTGTGTGTCGCCGCAGAGCAAACGGGCGGAGCACAGCGCGTGATCGACATGAGCGTTGAGTACATGCAGGAACGCTCACAGTTCAATCGACCGATTGCCAGCTTTCAAGCATTGAAGCACAAAGTGGCGGACATGCAATTGAAAACAGAAGTGGCCACCTCTGCGATTTACTATGCAGCGTGTGTGGCTCAAGAGGTGTTGCTAGGGGATGCCGGCGATGCCGTGATTGCCAGTGAACTCATGGAAGCCTCAAGCATGGCAAAAGCACACTGCTCAGACGCCTACTTCTACAATGCAGGCAGTGCGATCCAGTTGCATGGAGGCGTTGGCTTTACTTGGGAATACGATGTGCACCTGTATTTTAAACGCGCCAAAGCGTCGCAGCACTTTTTAGGCGATGCGACGTATCACAGAGAACAAATCGCTCGTGTGCTGTTGGATTCAGATCGTGCATACAACGAAGGAGAACTCGCATGAAGTTAACCTTTTCAGAGAAAGACGAACAATTTAGAGAAGAAATTGCCACGTGGTTAACAGAGAATTTGATCGGTGAGTTTGAGCAACTGCGGTTTCGCGGTGGTCCAGGCGATGAGCACATGTTTTCTGAGGAACGAAAGCAGTGGGAAAAGAAACTCGCCGAAGGTGGTTGGACCTGTGTTGGTTGGCCAGAAGCCCACGGTGGTCGTAATGCGAGCATTGAGCAGCAAGTTATTTTTCACGAAGAATACGCGCGTGCAGGTGGCCCAGGTCGTGTAGGCCACATCGGAGAAGGTTTGACGGGCCCGACCTTAATTGCTTTTGGTACCGAAGAGCAGCAAGCGCGTTATTTGCCAGGCATATTAAATGGCACTGAATTGTGGTGTCAGGGATATTCTGAGCCGAACGCGGGCTCTGATTTGGCAAATGTTCGCACGAAAGCCGTCTTTGACGAAGCCAAAGGCAAGTGGTTGATCAGCGGTCAAAAAGTATGGACCTCCTTGGCGCATGAGTCGGACTGGTGTTTTGTGATTGCACGCACCGATCCAGACTCTGAACGTCATCGTGGATTGGGCTTTTTCTTAGTGTCGATGGCACAAGCTCAAGTGGACGTGCGTCCTATTGAACAGTTGACAGGGACGTCGGAATTTAACGAAGTGTTTTTTGATGAAGCTATTGCAGAAGACATCGTCGGTGAGCCCGGCGACGGTTGGAAAATTGCCATGGCACTGCTCGGATTTGAACGCGGCGTGTCCACACTGGGACAGCAGATGTCCTTCCAAAATGAATTGAACGACATTGTGGCACTGGCCAAACGTAACGGCGCAGCCAATAACCCACACATTCGTCAACGCATCGCAGAAGCGCACACAGGCTTGCGTTTGATGCGTTACAATGCGATGCGCATGTTGTCAGACAGTGAGACAAACACACAATCGGATAAAGCCGCTCTGGTGTATAAATTGCACTGGTCAACATGGCATCGAAATTTGGGTGTGTTGGCGATGGACGTACTTGGACCTGAAGCCGATATATTAGAATCTGCGCCGTACAATTTAACGCGGTTGCAATCCATGTATTTGTTTACGCGCTCGGATACGATTTACGGCGGCACCAATCAGATACAACGCAACATCATTGCGGAACGTGGATTGGGTATGCCTCGTGAACCAAAGTTTACGTAGCACGACAACCACACAGCACAACACTCATAACGCTTAACCAATAGACAGGTTTCGTTAAGCGTTCACGTTAACCTCTCAATCATGAAGTGAGTTTTTATGTACATCCACAACCCAAGTTACGTTCCTGGGCATCAATTATTAAAAGACCGCTCGGTGTTAGTGACCGCAGCAGCGGGTGCAGGTATTGGCTTTGCTGCCGCCAAAAAAGCCGTTGAAGAAGGCGCACGCGCCATCGTCATCAGTGATATCCACGAAGGCCGTTTGCAAAGTTCAGTGGACGCATTAAAAGAAGAGACGGGCTTAGACGCTGTGTACGGCAAAGTGTGTAACGTCGCCGTTGAAGCAGACGTTCAAGCATTGATTGAGTACGCAGAAGACGTATTGGGCGGTGTGGATGTCTTGATCAATAACGCAGGCTTGGGCACGTCGAAGCAGCTGATTGATATGGACGACGAAGAATGGGACAAAGTTATTCAAGTCACCTTATACGGTACCATGCGCATGACGCGCCACATGATGCGTGTCATGAAAGCTCGCGGGAAAGGTGGAGCGATTGTCAACAACGCATCGGTATTGGGCTGGCGTGCTCAGAAAGAGCAAGCGCATTACGCAGCAGCCAAAGCAGGGGTGATGGCGCTGACACGCTGTGCAGCACTTGAAGCGGCTGAATTTGGTGTGCGCATTAACGCGGTATCGCCTTCCATCGTATTGCACCCAATGTTGCGTAAATCCGCGCCGGCTGAATTGTTGGCCGAATTGGAATCCAAAGAAGCGTATGGCCGCGCTGCGGAAGCGTGGGAAGTGGCGAATGTGATGATGTTTTTGGCATCGGATTATGCCAGTTACATGACAGGTGAGGTGTTGAGCTGTTCAAGTCAACACGCGTAACAAGTTGCTTCGCAATCGCTCGATGAATTAAGCATAAACGTTAGACATAACAATCGATAAAGAGAGAAAACATATGAAAGACGCAGTGATCGTTTCAACCGCACGTACTCCTATTGGTCGCGCATACAAAGGCGCATTCAATGACACCGAAGCACCGGCATTAGGCGCGCACGTTATCAAACACGCAGTGCAACGCGCTGGCATTGACGCAGGTGAAGTCGATGACGTGCTGATTGGTACCGCCGCGCAGCAAGGAACACAGGGCTACAACTTAGCGCGTTTGAGTGCGATGGCTGCGGGCATGCCAAACACTGTGTCGGGCATCACCATGGACCGTATGTGTGCATCGGGTTTGATGAGCATCGCATTCGCAGCACGTTCAATTGCGTGTGGCGAGCAAAACATTTTAGTCGCTGGTGGCATTGAATCGATTTCATTGACGCAAAACAAACACAAAAATACGCATCGCAATGTGTCGAAAGCGGTCTTGGCCGAATCACCGCATATGTACATGCCGATGATTGAAACAGCAGAAGTCGTTGCCGATCGATTTAATATCAGCCGTGACGCGCAAGATGAGTACGCATATCAATCGCAAATGCGCACCGCAGCTGCGCAAGAAGCAGGCAAGTTTGACGACGAAATCGTCCCGCTTGAAACCACTAAAAGCGTGTACAACCGCGAAACAAAAGAAACCACATTTGAAGACGTGTTTTTACAAAAAGACGAAGGCAACCGTCCTTCGACCACATTGGAAAGCTTGCAGTCATTAGACCCAGTCTACAAAGACGGCAAAGTGATCACGCAAGGTCAGCACATCACTGCCGGTAATGCGTCACAGTTGTCAGACGGGGCCTCGGCGTGTGTGATGATGGACGCTGAGACAGCTGCTCAAAAAGGCTTAGCGCCGTTGGGTGTGTATCGTGGTGTTCAAGTGGCAGGGTGTGCGCCAGAAGAAATGGGCATCGGTCCTGTGTTTGCTGTGCCTAAGCTGCTTAAGCAACACGGTTTAAGCGTTGATGACATCGGTTTGTGGGAATTGAACGAAGCGTTTGCCTGTCAGGCGATCTATTGTCGTGATCAACTCGGCATTGATAACAGCATCTTCAACGTCAACGGCGGCGCAATTTCAGTAGGCCATCCGTTCGGCATGTCAGGCGCGCGCATGGTCGGTCACGCGCTCATCGAAGGCAAACGTCGCGGTGTGAAATACGTGGTGGTGACCATGTGCATCGGTGGAGGCATGGGTGCTGCTGGATTGTTTGAAGTGTTATAAAGACATCCCAGAACGACGAAAGCCACGTTTGAGAGAGCGTGGTTTTTTTAATGTTAAATTACGCAACGATCTTGTTGTGCCTGCCTCTTTAGAATGTGCCTTGTGAAATGCCCCAAGTCACGGAAAACATCATCCACTCTAACGTCTGATTCGCGCCGTTTAATCGCTCCGATGATTTACCTTTATGTGTGAATTTTATAATGACAAAGGTTAATTGGATATCTCATTCATATCATGGCTTTAATTTCGGGGG
>JBCDEX010000086.1:0-6822 GCA_039178995.1 Pseudomonadota bacterium
AAACCGAGACCGTTTAATAAGGTCTTGAGCGATCGAACGTCTGCTCCTATTGAGGATTTATTTCAGTCGACGCCTGCAGGCGAGTTGACGCAGCCCATTCAAGTAACACCTCAGGTGAGTTCAGCACCTACACAGGTCACGCCGGTTGAGCCCATTGTAAAACAAGTGGATTCACCCGCTGCACCCGTCTCTAATAGTGCACAACAGCCCACACAGCAGAACCTTGCTGGAAAGTCGAATGATCCAATGAGCGCGAATACTGTGCCAGCAACATCAACAAATAGACTGTCTACCGACGTGTCATCTAAGCAAAGCGCTTCCACGCCAGTTAAGCCTGGGGATAAGGGTGAGCTGTCGTCCGATGAACTGCAAAACTTGATCAATGACATTGATCGAGTCGATTCATTGCCGATGACATCTCAAAGCACGCAAGTGATGGTTGATCAAACAGCTCCAGCGAATGCCCCTGCGGTCAGCAAAGAAGCCCAGAAGCCAGCAGCAACGACCGTTGATACAATGCCTCCGTTTGCGATGAAATCATCAGCAACTCAAGGCACGGCGTCATTTGATGAAGATCACTCGGACATTAAGATTGATTTGGCGCGGATGTACCTTGCAACAGGTGACGTGGATAATGCACGTTCTACGTTGAACGCGATCATTGATGAAGGCGAGTCTGGGAAACATTACGCAACCGCTCAAAAGCTCTTGCTTCAGCTCTACTAAACCAGACTTGACGGGCCATTATGTACGCAAGTAAACGAATGGTCCTTGCCGTCTCTTATAAAGGGTTTGCGTATCGCGGCTGGCAAAGTCAGCTGAGTGACGACATCGCAACGGTTCAAGACGCGGTCGAACACGCCATTTCGTCAGTTGCAAACCATCCAGTTAAAGTCATTTGCGCGGGCAGAACCGATGCTCGAGTGCATGCCGAATGTCAAATTATCCATTTTGATACACACAGTGAGCGTCCATTGAGAGCATGGGTGGATGGCGTTAATTGTTCGTTGCCATACGATGTGCGAATTCTGTGGGCGCATGAATCCAAAGACTCAGAGTTTCATGCGCGGTTTTCCGCAACCGCACGCGCCTATCGCTATGTCATTTTAAATACCCCCGTTAATTCATCAGCGCTGAATGAGTTGGTCACGCACGTGCCGTATGACTTGGATGAATCGTTGATGAACACAGCAGCGCAAGCGCTACAAGGGGAACATGATTTTACCAGTTTGCGAGGTGTGGCGTGTCAGGCGCACAGTGCGGTGAGAACGATTCATCGAATTCGAGTGACGCGACAAGGTGACTTGATTTTTGTCGATGTGAAGGCCAATGCATTTTTGCTTCACATGGTGCGTAATATTGTGGGCATGCTCATTGCCATAGGGCGTAAGAAGTTACCAGTGGCGCGAATGGCTGAGGTGCTGGAGTTGAGGGATCGACGTTCAGCGGATGTCACCGCGCCTCCGTTTGGTTTGTATCTAGTTGCGGTGGATTACCCAGATTATCCCGAGTTTCCGTTCACACGATTATTACCTTACATTAATCATCCTACTTCCGATGATTTCTTCAAACTGGCGTAGTCATGAGCGCCTAAGGTTTGATAGAATAAAGGCTTATAAGCGATGACAGGCCTAACCCTCACATCATGTCACGATCAGATGACCGACATCAAAGAACACGCGTGAAAATATGCGGACTCACAACGCTTGACGATGCGCAGGTCGCTGTCCGCTGTGGAGCCGATGCACTCGGTTTTGTGTTTTATGATCAAAGCCCTCGCTATGTAACCCCTGAGGCGGCTCAATCAATCATGAGTCAACTGCCCATGTTTGTCCAACACGTTGGCTTGTTCGTCAATGCGTCGGCTGATGCCGTTCAATCGATTGTTGATCAAACCGCTATTTCGCTGCTGCAATTTCACGGTGATGAAACGCCCGATTATTGCGATCAATTTAATCGTCCCTATATCAAAGCCATTCGCGTCAAAGAAGACACCGATGTAGTCTATGAAATGTCACGTTTTTCCAATGCGTGTGGGTTCTTGTTGGATGCGTACGTGGCTGATAAATTTGGGGGCACAGGGCAATCCTTTAACTGGTCGTTGATTCCATCGGATGTGGCGCCAACGATTGCATTGGCCGGTGGTCTAACACCAAGTAATATTGGACACGCCATCGAAAAGGTTCGCCCTTATGCGGTGGATGTCAGCGGTGGTGTTGAGCAGCGTAAAGGGCTCAAATCACATCAAAAAATCATCGACTTCATGACGCATGTGCGTCGCGTGGATACCCATTAACACAGTGAGCTTAATATGAGCGTTAATTACGAAAATTTTCCAGATGAGCACGGCCATTTTGAACAATTTGGGGGGCGCTTTGTCTCAGAAACATTGATTGGTCCATTAGACGAATTAGATGTTGCTTATGAGGCATTGAAAAATGATCCGGAATTTCAAGCCGCGTTTGATTACGACTTAGCGCATTACGTGGGGCGTCCGTCGCCGCTGTATCATGCGAAGCGTTGGAGCGAGCAGTTAGGTGGTGCGCAAGTCTATTTGAAACGAGAAGACTTGAACCACACTGGCGCGCATAAAATTAACAACACAATTGGTCAAGCGCTGCTGGCAAAACACATGGGTAAAACGCGGATCATCGCAGAAACAGGCGCAGGGCAGCATGGCGTTGCATCAGCGACCATCGCGGCGCGTTTGGGCTTAGAGTGTGTTGTGTACATGGGTGAAGACGACGTGGCTCGACAGGCGTTGAATGTGTATCGAATGAGATTGTTAGGCGCTACGGTTGTTCCTGTGACCTCGGGTTCAAAAACGCTTAAAGACGCTATGAATGAAGCGATGCGAGATTGGGTCACCAATGTGGACAGCACCTTCTACATTATTGGCACGGCAGCTGGTCCGCATCCGTATCCGAAGCTGGTGCGTGATTTTCAATCTGTGATTGGGCGAGAAGCGCGACAACAGTGTTTGAATATGACGGGACGCTTACCCGATGCGTTAATCGCGTGTGTTGGCGGTGGTTCAAATGCCATTGGCTTGTTCCACCCGTTTTTGGCAGATGAAGACGTTGCGATGTTTGGTATTGAAGCGGGTGGATTGGGAATTGAAACCAACCAACACGCGGCGCCGTTAAGTGTGGGTGAACCAGGCGTATTACACGGTAATCGTACCTATTTAATGAGCGATGAAAATGGTCAAATTCAGCACACGCATTCGATCTCAGCGGGTTTGGATTATCCAGGCGTTGGGCCTGAGCATTCTTGGTTGAAAGACCTAAATCGTGTGCACTATACGGTGGTGAATGATGATGCGGCGCTGGCTGCGTTTCATGAGCTGACACGTATTGAAGGCATTATGCCAGCATTGGAAACATCTCATGCATTGGCGTACGTCAATGTGCTTGCACCGACGATGAGTGCAGACAGTATCATCGTGGTTAATTTATCGGGCCGAGGCGATAAAGACATTCATACCGTAGCAGAGCTGGATAAAAAAGCTGCATCAAACGGTCAATCATAGGACGTACTTGTGTCGAGAATTAACGCGTGTTTTGCTGAGTTAAAACGCAATCAAAAGAAAGCTCTTATCCCCTATATCGTGTGCGGTGATCCGTCGTTGGACGTCACCGTTGACTTGATGCACGCATTGGTCGAGGCGGGGAGTGATATTTTAGAATTGGGTGTGCCGTTTTCGGATCCAATGGCCGAAGGGCCGACCATTCAATTGGCGCATGAACGTGCATTGGAACACAACACCAATTTAATTGATATTTTTAATTGTGTGCGCGAGTTTCGTAAGAACGATGCGTCGACACCGATCGTGTTGATGGGGTATGCCAACCCGATTGAGAAAATGGGTTATGATAATTTTTCCGATCACGCCTCGGATGCAGGCGTGGACGGTGTATTAGTCGTTGATTTACCGTATGAAGAAGTGGGCGAGTTTAACCAGTCGTTAAAACGCTATGAGCTGGATAATATTTTCTTGCTGACTCCCACCACGGATAATGAACGCGCACAAAAAACGTGCGCATACGCCAGCGGCTATTTGTATTATGTGTCACTAAAAGGCGTGACGGGATCGAGCAAGCTCGACGTCAGCAGTGTGCAAGAAAACTACGCGCGCATCAGTGCGTTTACCGAGCTTCCGATTTGTGTTGGTTTTGGTATTTCCGATGCGGTGTCGGCGCGACAAGTGGCAGACATTGCCGAAGGTGTGGTTATTGGCAGTGCCCTGATCAATGTTATGATTGATTTTCAAGCCAAGGGGTCATCGTTTGTCGATGACACCAAGCAATGGATGAATAACATTCGCGTTGCGATTGATGCCTAAGTACAGAGTAAATGCAGTGAATACAATAACAATTAAGGAGACGTCATGAGTTGGATTGATCGAATCTTACCGTCTATTATTCGTAAAGACGTGGACGCAGAAAGAACCTCTGTCCCCGAAGGTGTGTGGATTAAATGCAAAGGGTGCGAGAGCGTTCTGTTTAAAGCCGAATTAGAGCGTAACTTGGACGTGTGTCCAAAATGTGGACATCACATGCGCATTGGCGCGCGTCGTCGTTTGGACTTGTTCTTTGATGACAATGGCAGAGAAGAGCTGTTTTCTGACATGGTTCCGATTGATCGTCTTAAATTTAAAGACGTCAAAAAATACAAAGACCGTTTGTCGTCGGCGCAAAAGAGCACGGGCGAAAAAGACGCGTTGGTTGCGATGCGTGGCGCCGTCGAAGGTCAACCGTTCATTGCCGTCGCATTTGAATTTGCCTTTCACGGTGGATCCATGGGCTATGTGGTCGGTGAGAAGTTTACTCGCGCGGCGACCTTGGCATTAAACGAAGGCGTTCCTTTTATTTGCTTCTCGGCATCTGGCGGTGCGCGTATGCAAGAGGCGTTGATCTCGTTGATGCAGATGGCAAAAACCAGTGCGGTGATCGAACGATTAAAGCGCAATGGGGTGCCATACATTTCATTTATGACCGATCCAGTTTACGGTGGTGTGTCGGCCAGTTTGGCGCTGTTAGGCGATATTAATATTGCAGAACCAAAAACGCGAGCAGGATTTGCAGGTCAAAACATCATTAAGCAAACTATTCGACAGACGTTGCCAGACGGGTTTCAAACCGCTGAGTTTTTATTGGAGCATGGCGCGATTGATATGATCGTGACGCGTGACAGTATTCGTTCGACGGTTTCCGGTTTGGTCGGTAAATTAATGAATCAACCGCCTCAGAAGAGTACAGATGCAGTGGATGCGTCGTTTGATGCATCGATCCAAGAGACACCTGATGTGGATCAAGCGGGCTGATGGATGAATGCTCTGTGCATACGCTCGGTTGTTGAGAGAGCCGAATGAATAATTTGCCTGATTGGTTAGACTGGATTCATGCTCAGCACCATACCAGCATTGATTTAGGCTTGGAGCGCATTGCCAGAGTGTATGAGCAACTCGATGCGCCGAGATTGGCGCGCATGGTCATTACCGTTGCGGGGACCAACGGGAAAGGCTCTACCATCGCGCTGTTGTCGTCTTTGTTGCGCAGTGCTGGCAAGCAGGTGGGTGTGTACACGTCACCCCATATTTTGAGATTTAATGAACGCATTGCCATCAATGGCGACTGCATTGAGGATCAGGCATTGATCGACGCTTTTCAAACGGTACACGATGCGCTGGGCGATGATCGTTTGAGTTTTTTTGAATTCACCACCTTATCGGCTTTTGTCTATTTTTCACAGCATGAACTCGATGTGGTGTTGCTTGAAGTGGGCTTAGGAGGGCGCTTGGATGCGGTGAATGTAATGGATCCGGATGTGGCCATTATTACCAGTATCGCTTTGGATCATCAGGATTGGTTGGGCGATGATGTGCGCAGCATTGCGTTTGAAAAGTCGGGTATTTTACGGCCAGATATTCCCTTCATTTGTGGCGACACAGAGGTGAATGATTACCTGACGTCGCGTGGACACGAGCTTCGCTGTTTAAATTACATATACGGGAGCGACTTTGTGGTTGAGTCCGTTGACGATGAGCTGCATTGGAGTTCATTTGAGAATGGCGATGTTTCACGCAATATACGGTTAACGTCGGCTCAGCTGCCGTTAAACAGTGTGGCAATTGCGCTGAAAACCATTGAACTTGTCTGTCCAGACATGTCATGGCGCTCCATACCTCAAGTGATCGCGCAGACGCAGTTAACGGGACGCTATCAAAAAATGACGTCTAAACACGGGGTGATGACGGTGTTTGACGTAGCGCATAATCCAGCGTCTGTTGCGTTGCTGCATGAGCGGTTGACGTCAGAGGGGCTGTCGGGTGATGTCGTTGCAGTGTTTGCAGCGTTGGCCGATAAAGACACGGGCTCAATGGTTGAGTGTGTGTCGGGTGTTGTTGATCGTTGGCACGTATCGTGCATTCGCAACAATGAACGTTCAGAATCTAAAGAAAAATTGAGTCAATTACTATCACAGCGTAACGAAAATGTTACAATGCACGCAGATTTGCTCTCTGCGTATCAAACGGCATATGACTCAGTAAAACCAGGCGATTGTTTATTAGTATTTGGTTCATTTTATGCATTGGCGGAATTATTTGAGCAAGAGTCTGACTTAAATCTTATGAAAGGTGTCGCGTGAAAAATCGTCTGATTGGTATATTGGTTTTGTTGTTAATTTTCTACATTGGCAGCCCAATCATTTTTGGCGTCTCAAAAGACAATAAAGTGACGACGATTACCTCTGAAGTGCCTGAATACCAAAGCGATACTGATTTTCCTGAACCCGACGAGCCTGAGCGTGATTTGTTCC
>JBCDEX010000087.1:0-6791 GCA_039178995.1 Pseudomonadota bacterium
AACACGTGCCTGGATGACGCTCATTCATCGCCTGCAAAACCAACTCAGCAAGACGCTTACTCGCGCCCATCATATTGGTTGGGCGCACCGCTTTATCGGTTGAGATCAAGACAAATTTTTCCACCCCAACATCGGCTGCCGCTTGCGCAGTCAACAAGGTGCCTTTCACATTATTCACCACCCCTGCTATCGAATTACTCTCAACCATCGGTACGTGCTTATATGCCGCCGTATGAAAAACGGTGTGCACACGATACAGCTCCATGACCCGCTTTAAGCGATTTTCGTCTTGTACAGACCCTAAAATCGAGAGCACCGTCACATTCGGCACGCGCTGTTTCAGCTCAGCTGAAATTTGATACAGCGCAAATTCAGACGACTCAAACAACACCACTTTTTGAGGCGCTAAATTGACAATTTGACGCGCCAGTTCCGAACCAATCGAACCGCCCGCACCGGTGATCATCACGCTTTTATGATTGATGTTTAAGGTCATCAATTCCTGATCCGGCTCGACCGGGTCACGCCCCAACAGTTCGTCCACTTCAATGTTTTGCAAATCACTGAGCTGCGTCTTCCCCTGCACCAACACGTCCAAGGTGGGGATACTTTTGACCGCCAACGAGTAATCGGCCAATTCATTGAGAATGCGCTGACGTTCAGATTGACTGATCGATGGCAACGCCAACATCACCAAGTCGATGTTGTAACGCTCAACCAGCATCGCCATGTCGTCAAACGACCACACCTTAATGCCTCGAATGCTGATGCCTTGCTGCGCGGGATTGTCATCAATAAACGCCACAGGAAAATATTGACCGCCATTGAGCAACGACAACGCCAATTGCTGGCCGGAGCGCCCAGCACCATAAATAATCACCGACTCTTTTTGTCGGTTGATGTAATGACTGAAAAACGAAAACACCACCATGCGAATACCGCCCAGCATCACACAAATGGTCATGGCGGTGACCACCATTTCAGACGACCAAAACGTTGGGTACAGTTCGGTCTCTGTGTTAATCGCAATCCATAAGGTCACCACTTTAAACACCAATTGAGCAAACAATGCGGCGATCACGAGCGTCATCAATGTTTTGATGTGAAGGTAACGGGTGACACTGCTGTAAAAACTAGACACCATAAGCAACAGTTGCGTCAGTGCGGCGGTCAATGCGATGATGCCCCATGTTCTTAAATCTGGAAGCGGTAGATTCAACAAGCCTAAGGCCACAAAAAATGCAAAGCACAGCAACAAAAAATCAACCGCGACGCTGATCATGCGTTTGTAATGCCTTGGGATGTAAAATAACTGGAATACCGACTCTTGGATATTCATCCGACGTCACCCTTTTGTTATGTAAAGCATATTAAATACGCTGCTGTTCTTCTGCGCCCGCACGATAATGCAACGCCAATCCGATTAACGGTATGTACGCACACGCTATACCAAACCAAGGAGATATGATATGCAATGCAACGCTTAACGCAATGGGCAATAACACACACACATTAATCAGCACCACCGCAGACGACACAATCGCATGCGATTGATGAACGCGAGCGGCATATTGATAAGCATGATTGCAATGCGCTTGGGTTACCGTATGTCCACGCACAAACCGTCGCAACAGTGTCACACTGGCGTCTACAAAAAACACCGCAAACACAATCAGCCAGACTGGTAACCACAATGCGTGCTCACTGCTCATGAGCACCATACTGAGCGCAAACACGAAACCTAAAAAACCACTGCCCACATCGCCCATAAAAATACGCGCTCGCGGTGCGTTCCACACCAAAAAACCCAACATCGCCGGCAACAGCACATAGAAAAATGGCAGTAAGTGAGTCGTCAACTCAGAGACGTGCGCGATCACAATCACACTCAAACACATCGTCGCACCTTGCACGCCCGCGATGCCATCAATGCCATCCATGAAATTATATAAATTCAACACCCACACCAACGCCACCATCAATACAACCACACCACACAACAACCAAACGCCACTCGCTTGAGTCACGTTTGTGAGCAGGTAAGCCGCTGCGATCACAGCGCACACACACTGTAACAACAAGCGTTTTTTCGCGGAAACATCCAACACATCGTCTAACAAACCCGATATCGCAATCGGCAATGCGCACACTAATAACACGCGCCAATGTTGATTCAACACAACGTGTTCAAGCCCTACCCCAAACACATACGCACACACCACCACGACAATCGCCAAACCACCACCGTGCGGCGTTGGTAATTGATGCGCACTGCGAGCATTCGGCACATCCAACAGCTGCCGTTTTTGGAACGCCTGTTTAATCACATACACCAACACGTAGGTACTGATAAACACCATCACACAATGAATCGCAACATCACTCAAATTCATAACGCGCGCTCCTCGCTGGCTGTGCCATGCACCATGGTGTGTATTTGCTGTTGCACCGTATAAGGAGGCGTCCATGACAGTAACTGTTTGTTTTTATCGATGTTGACTTGCAACGCATCGAACAGCTTGGACACTCGCGCTTCTTGCTTGAGACAGCGCGCACCCAGTTTCAACACTGCGTACGGAAGAGAAAATACACGCGGTGTTGTGGATAACGCTGAGGCAATCAATGCGACCAAATCACGCGACGACACATCGTATCCGTCTGATACCAGAAATACATTATTGGCTGCATTCGGATGCGTCGCACACACACGTATAAAGTCACATAAATTATCCAGTCCCACCAAACTACGGCGTTTGTGCGCACGCCCCAATGGCAAGGGAATGCCTCGTGTCACCGCATGGATCAATTGTTGTAAATTGGCTTTTACCCCAGACCCATAGACCAACGGTGGACGCACAATCACCAACTCCATGTCACTGTCTTGCAACGCACTCGTCAATGCGCATTCGGCATCGTATTTTGATTGCGCATACACATCGCAAGGTCGAGGTGTATCCCCTGCAGAAAATGGCACGTCGTGTGTGCGCTCACCGTTCACTTTGATGGAACTGATGAACACAAATCGACGACACCCAGACGCCATGGCCTGTTGCGCTAAGTTCAACGTGCCGTCGACGTTAACTCGTTGAAACTCATTTGCATCCTCCTGCCTGGCGTTCATCACATGAACACGAGCGGCCGCATGCACCACCACATCGACATCTACTAATGCATGCTGCCATTGCGTGTATTCATCCAAATCACCCACGTGTATGTGGCGAGCGGCGGACGGCACCCTACGGCGAACCGAACCGACGACATCGTGACCCGCCGCTGTAAAGCACTGCATCAATGACGCACCAACAAATCCATTCGCCCCGGTGATGAGTACTTTTAAACGCGACGGGTTCATTCAAACAGCTCCGCGAATTGAGCCGCCAAGCGCGTATACGATTTGTGTTTAATCAGCCAGTCTTTCCCCGCCTGCCCCATCGCGATGCGCTCTTGCTCGGACATGGCACGTAATTCACGAATGGCGTTGGCAACGGTGCTCGGATTTTCCGGCACGCATTGAATACCACACTGCGCTTGCTCGACGTCGTTATTCGGCGAGTCAATAGCACACACAATTGGCTTGGCGGCCAGCATGTAATCATTGATTTTGGTAGGGCTGACTCCGTAATGAAACAGGGGGTGCGACTGCAATCCAATGTACGCTGCATCCAGCTGCGCCAAACAGTCCGCCACCTGAGCTTTGGCAACCGACCCTAAAAACGCACACTGCTCATGAATCCCTTGATCAATTGCATGCTGCTTAAGCGAGTCCGCATGTGAACCGTCTCCCAATACCACCATCCCGACATGAATGTCGTCATCCGCCAGTATTCGAACGGCATCCACCAAGGGCTCTAACGCATTGGCCAATCCCACACGCCCCGCATAACCCACAACAAAATCACAACGCGCGGTCAGCGCCGTCAATTGCGCAGCTTGCGCATCAGGCAATGGCATAGATTGCTCACTGGCATCTAACTGAATGCTGTTCGGGATGACATGATAACGAGCGCGTTCTAAGCCATGCTGCTGCATGTAATCGAATGCAT
Organism: Pseudomonadota bacterium; assembly: GCA_039178995.1. Classification (GTDB taxonomy): domain Bacteria; phylum Pseudomonadota; class Gammaproteobacteria; order Pseudomonadales; family JBCDEX01; genus JBCDEX01. The sequence continues at coordinate 4,044 of JBCDEX010000087.1, forward strand.
TATTCAACACCGAGACCGTATGATCGGCCACTCGATACGCCACGTCTTCCGACCATTGCATTAATTGAATAAAGGGGTTTTTGGGCGACGCTCCGCCTAGTTGGATCAAGGTTAACGGCCACAAATCACGCACTTCAAATATCAACTTCGCTGATCGTTTCTTCGCCCATTTTTTTGCCGAATGAATTGCAAACGGATGATGCGATGAGCAAATAATGACATCGGCTTCCTGTTGGGGAAACGACCACCATGTTCTTACAGTGTAACTCAACATACTGCGCACCCGACCGACTTTATCGTTTGCATCGTACACTGGCGTATTCAACCAAACGTATCGAATGCCATCAATCCACTCCTCCGTCACACCCTCTTGTGGCTGCACCTGTCGTGTGTGCGCAAAGCGTGCCGCCACAATGGTCACGTCATACCCTGCACTGACCCACTCCTTGGCTAAATAATAGTGGCCGAACACCATGCCATGATGAATCGAACCTGCAAACTGTGCCAACACAACAATCTTCATACGTTACCTTAATGACGCCACAATACGCTCACACGCCTGACCGTTTCCGTACATACCCGAGTCAACCACATCGACATTCAACATCTGACGTACGGATGACTCAATGACGTCGATGTCGGCACCCGCCAAGACATTCGCGCCGCTCTCAATCAACTCGACCCATTCCGTTTCATCACGCAACGTGACGCACGGCGTTTCAAAAAAGTACGCTTCTTTTTGCAGCCCACCGCTGTCGGTCATCACCAATTGTGCGCCTTGTATCAGTGCAATCATTTCAAGATATCCCACTGGTTCAATGGTCATCACATCCAACATCAATCCAGCTTGCTCTATGCACTGCGCCGTGCGTGGATGCAGTGGCAACACAATGGAATGCACCGTATTGTGCACTCGATTAAGCGCATCCACAATTGAATGTAAGCGCGTTTCATCGTCTGTGTTTTCTGCACGATGCACCGTCGCCAATATAAAATTTTCAGGCAGTTCAATCGCCTGAGGTAATACAGATTTAGAGGCATAAAACATCGCGGCGTCTTGCATTACATCGCCCACCAATTCAACCGACGTGTCAAAATGTTCAAAACCTTCTTGAGTTAAATTATGAATGGCAGCCTGCGTAGGACAAAATAATAGATCACTCAAACGATCGGTTACGATGCGATTGACCTCTTCTGGCATGCGTATGTTATGGCTTCGGAGACCGGCCTCGACATGCGCAAGTGGAATGTGTAATTTTGAGGCCGCCAATGCGGCAGCCAACGTCGAATTCGTATCACCATACACCAACACTCGATCCGGCTTTTCTGTTGCAAACACCGATTCGAGTTCCGTCAACATCTGCCCAGTCATAGCCCCATGAGACAAACCTGACACACCCAAATTGTGCGTTGGCTGAGGTATCGACATTTGTTCAAAAAACACCGATGACATATTGGCATCGTAGTGCTGCCCTGTGTGCACGATCTGTTCTTGTATCTCCGAGTGCTCTCTCAACACGCGCGACACTGCAGCCGCTTTAATGAATTGAGGACGCGCGCCCACCACGGTTAATAGTTTCATGTGTGTTTCTCTTTGTAGGTAATGTGCGTCAATGTGTATACATCCATCATGCGCCTGACACACTCGCCCCATTCATACCGCGCCAGCATGCGCTGTCGCCCAGCTGCGCCCATCTGATGTCGCAATGGTTTCGACTCGATGAGTTCGGCTAGTTTATCCGCGGCCTGTTGTGCGTTATCAATGTCCACAACAAATCCTGTCACACCCTCCTCGACTACTTCGGGTAATCCACCCACACGTGAGACCACAACAGGAAGGCCACACGCTTGCGCTTCAACAATCGCCACCCCAAAACTTTCGTGTCGACTCAACGCCACATACACGTCCAGTTTATGCAACCAGTTCACCACGTCGTCGTGCGCAACGCGCCCGACAAATGTCACGTAATCGCTGAGGCCCAAGTCCGTTACCAGCTTCTGATAACGTGCTTTGTCAGGACCATCCCCGACCAACACAAGCGATAACTGCGTGTGCTCATACACGTCACGGTGAATCAACGCATGCACACTGCGTATTAAGGTGTCCACACCGTAGGTATCCGACATCGTTTTGATGGTACCAATAACCACATCCTCAGACAATTTTGGCGCAGATCTGGGCGCAAAGTGCGTCATGTCTACGCCAAATGGCGTCACCAATACATCATCAAGCTCTGGGCATACTGTGGCTATTTGTTCCGCCATGGCCTGACTGGTCGATGCCACACGATCCACTCGAGACAGATTCCATCGCACCAATTGTTGGTGCACCAACGATGTGCTTGGAAAACGATACACATCAGAGCCCCATGCATTCATCAACACAGGGATGTCTGGGTTGGTCAGACAGACCAATGTTCCATAACCACTCACGTAATGCACGTTCAACACATCAGGCGCTTCTTGTTTTAGGATGCGTTTCAACTGACCGACGTTAAACAGGTAGCCCTTAGCGCCTTTAACCGACAAGGTATGACACGCAACACGCGCATCAATGAGTCCGTCATCAGCTGAGTGTTGAGACACCAACACAACGTCCATATGTTCCACCAGTGCATTCACCCATTTAATGGTATGAATGGAGTTAGCCGCAGCTAAGAGGCACACTTTGTTGATCATTGGCTTACTCAACACAGCAACTCATCGCAAGAACCGCGCCCGCGCTTTTCTCAACGCACGCACACATAA
>JBCDEX010000088.1:0-6759 GCA_039178995.1 Pseudomonadota bacterium
CAATAAAGGGACGCTATTTGTATCGACTGCACTTAATTTCGTCAAGCGCAGCAAATGACTAAAACACGACTCTAAATATTAAGAATCACCGTCTTCGTTCAAGGCTTCACTTAACGCAGCATCGGCATCAAATGCGGATACAGTTTGCGCTTCCTCTTCTTGGCGGCGACGTTTGCGTTCCGCGTGGTACGTCAAACCCGTACCTGCTGGAATCAAGCGTCCAACCACCACATTCTCTTTCAAACCACGCAAGTAATCGCGCTTACCAGACACCGCGGCTTCTGTTAACACACGCGTTGTTTCTTGGAACGATGCCGCAGAGATGAACGACTCTGTCGACAACGAGGCTTTGGTAATCCCCAACAACACACGTTGGAAACTGGCCGGTAGCTTGTCATCGGACTGCAGCTTCTCAGTAACAACCAAACTCTCAACAAACTCCATTTGCTCTCCGCGAATCAACGACGACTCACCACCGTGCGTCACTTCTACTTTACGCAGCATTTGACGGATAATAACTTCGATGTGTTTATCGTTGATTTTTACACCTTGCAAACGGTAAACGTCTTGAATCTCGTTCACAATGTAGTTTGCCAACGCCTCAACGCCCAATAGACGTAAGATGTCGTGCGGGTTAAATGGTCCTTCAGAAACCACTTCCCCTTTTTCTACTTGCTCGCCTTCAAACACGCTCATGGTGCGCCATTTGTGAATCAATACTTCGTAGTGATCCTTGCCGTCTGGCAACAACTTGCCATCGGTTGGTGTAATGACTAAGCGACGCTTGCCTTTGGTTTCTTTACCAAACGACACGACACCGCTGATCTCTGCCAAAATTGCTGGCTCTTTCGGGTTACGCGCTTCAAACAAGTCAGCAACACGTGGCAAACCACCGGTAATATCACGTGTCTTACTGCCCTCTTGAGGAACACGTGCAATGATCTCACCCATACCCACTTTTTCGCCTTCGCCGAAGCTCACACGAGCATTTGCTGGCAAGAAATAGACGGCTGGAACGTCGGTTCCTGGGAAATTCTTCTGCTTACCACGCCCATCAACAATCGCGATCGCTGGACGTAAATCTTTACCGGCCGCTGGACGCTCTGCTGGATCAATGATTGACGTAGAGACAACACCGGTTGTTTCATCCGTGTGCTGACGCACCGTAATACCTTCTTCCATACCGGTAAACTTAATCACACCGCCCGCTTCAGTGATGATTGGATGCATGTGCGGATCCCAGTTAGCCACAACCGCTCCGCCATCAACCACGTCTTCATCTTTCACTTGGATCAATGCGCCGTATGGAATCTTATAGCGTTCTTTCTCACGTCCGTTTTCATCCGATAGAGTCAATTGACCCGAACGTGAAATCGCAACGAGTTTCTTGTCTTCGCGCTGCACAGTTTTCACGTTGTGCAATTTAACGCTGCCGCCCAACTTAACTTGAATCTTATTAACAGCCGTTGCTCGAGACGCCGCACCACCGATATGGAACGTACGCATCGTCAACTGCGTGCCCGGCTCACCGATTGACTGTGCCGCCATAACACCCACTGCTTCACCCACGTTAACCTGATGTCCACGCGCTAAGTCACGGCCATAACATTTAGAACAAATGCCGTAGCGTGTTTCACAGGTGATCGGTGAACGCACTTGGATCTTATCAATACCCGCTTCTTCAAGACGTTCAATGCCTGCTTCGTCTAACAACTCTCCAGCTGGAATCACAAGCTCTTGATTGCCCTTCTTGTCTTCTTTGAACGCGTCTTTTGCTAACACACGACCTAAAACACGGTCACCCAAGGTTTCGATCATATCGCCACCCTCAATAACCGGCGCCATGTGCAAACCTTCTGAAGTACCGCAATCCTGCTCTGTGATGACCAAGTCTTGCGCCACGTCAACCAAGCGACGTGTCAAATAACCTGAGTTCGCTGTTTTCAGTGCCGTATCCGCCAATCCTTTACGCGCACCATGCGTCGAAATAAAGTATTGCAATACGCTTAAGCCTTCACGGAAGTTTGAGGTGATCGGCGTTTCGATGATTGAGCCATCCGGCTTTGCCATCAAACCACGCATACCGGCCAACTGACGAATCTGCGCCGGGCTACCACGGGCGCCTGAATCTGCATACATAAACACAGAGTTAAATGACGCTTGCTTCTCGTTATCGCCGTCACGATTGACCACGTCTTCCCATGAAATACCGTCCATCATGGCTTTTGCGATCAAGTCATTTGCGTGTGACCAAATATCAATTACTTTGTTGTATTTCTCACCTTGCGTTACAAGACCCGACTCGTATTGCGTCGCGATCTCTTTCACTTCGTCTTCTGCTTCGGTGATGATCGGCGTTTTCTCAACTGGAATCGCAAAATCATTCACGCCAATGGATGAACCAGAGGTTGTTGAGTATTTAAACCCGGTGTACATCAGCTGGTCGGCAAAAATACACGTCTCTTTCAAACCGACATTACGGTAACACTCGTTAATGACGGTTGAGATGGCTTTCTTCACCATGTTTTTGTTAACCAAGCTGAACGGAAGGCCGTCTGGCACGATTTGCCATAACAAAATACGCCCAACGGTTGTGTCAACAATCGACGTGCTGGCTTGCAGCTCACCTTGTTCATCTTTTGCGTGCTCAGTAACACGACACTTAATGCGCGCTTGCAAATCAACTTGCTTCGCCGCGTAAGCACGATGCACCTCACTTGGGTTTGAGAACACCATACTCTCACCTTTGGCATTCACACGCTCACGCGTCATCCAATACAAGCCCAATACAACGTCCTGAGAAGGTACGATGATTGGCTCGCCATTCGCAGGCGACAAAATGTTATTGGTCGACATCATCAACACACGCGCCTCAATTTGCGCTTCCAGCGTTAATGGAACGTGCACCGCCATTTGGTCACCGTCAAAGTCGGCGTTATATGCGGCACATACGAGCGGGTGCAACTGAATCGCTTTACCTTCGATCAATACAGGCTCAAACGCTTGGATACCCAATCTGTGCAATGTAGGTGCACGGTTTAATAAGACTGGATGCTCACGAATGACGTCAGCAAGAATGTCCCACACTTCCGGCAATTCTTTTTCAACCAGTTTCTTAGCAGCCTTGATAGTTGACGCCAAACCACGCTGTTCAAGCTTACCTAGGATAAACGGCTTGAACAATTCCAACGCCATCTTCTTTGGCAAACCACATTGGTGCAACTTCAACGTTGGACCAACAACGATTACGGAACGACCTGAGTAATCAACACGCTTACCCAATAAGTTTTGACGGAAACGACCTTGCTTTCCTTTAATAACGTCCGCCAACGACTTCAATGGACGCTTGTTTGATCCAGTAATGGCACGTCCACGACGCCCATTGTCTAGCAATGCATCTACCGACTCTTGCAGCATACGCTTCTCGTTACGCACGATGATGTCTGGCGCATTCAGCTCTAACAAACGCTTCAAACGGTTATTACGGTTGATCACTCGACGATACAAGTCATTCAAGTCAGACGTCGCAAAACGGCCGCCTTCAAGCGGCACAAGCGGTCTTAGATCAGGCGGAAGCACTGGAAGTACTTCAAGGATCATCCACTCTGGCTTGTTGTCTGACTCATAGAAACCTTCCAACAATTTTAAACGCTTAGACAATTTTTTAAGCTTTGTTTCGCTCGACGTTTCAGGAATTTCTTCGCGCATGCGCTCGATTTCTGACTCAATATCGATATCCAACATCAATTCTTTAATCGCTTCCGCACCCATAAGCGCTGAGAAGTCATTACCGAACTCTTCTAATGAATCTTGATATTGCTCATCGGTTAACAGCTGACCTTGCTCAAGCTCTGAATTAGCACCTGGATCAACCACCACATACGATTCAAAGTACAAGATGCGCTCAATGTCACGCAACGTCATATCCAACAACAAGCCAATGCGCGACGGCAATGACTTCAAGAACCAAATGTGTGCAACTGGACTTGCCAGTTCAATGTGTCCCATGCGCTCACGACGCACTTTCGCCAACGCCACTTCAACGCCGCATTTCTCACACACCACACCGCGATGCTTTAAACGCTTATACTTACCACATAAGCACTCATAATCCTTGATTGGACCAAAAATCTTAGCGCAGAACAGACCGTCACGCTCTGGCTTGAATGTACGGTAGTTAATGGTTTCTGGCTTTTTCACTTCACCAAAAGACCACGAACGAACCATTTCCGGAGAGGCAAGACCAATGCGTATTGCATTGAATTCATCCGGCCCCTGTGACTTGAGCATGTCGAGTAAGTCTCTCAAGGTCAACCTCCAATAATTATGTTTAAGCGCTTAGCGCATTTAAATACTCAGTGTCGCCACTGAGCAATTTAATGTGTGTTACTACCTACTACTATTCGTTGTCCAATTCGATATCGATGCCTAAGGCTCGAACTTCCTTGGTCAACACGTTGAATGACTCTGGCATACCTGGCTCCATGCGATAGTCTCCGTCAACGATGTTTTTATACATCTTCGTACGACCGTTCACATCATCCGACTTCACCGTTAACATCTCTTGAAGTGTGTAAGCCGCACCGTATGCTTCCAATGCCCACACTTCCATCTCACCAAAGCGCTGACCACCGAACTGCGCTTTACCGCCTAATGGTTGCTGAGTTACTAAGCTGTAAGAGCCTGTCGAACGTGCATGCATCTTGTCATCAACCAAGTGATTCAATTTCAGCATGTACATGTAGCCAACCGTGACTGGACGCTCGAACTCATCGCCTGAACGACCATCGTACAATGTGATCTGACCAGACTCTGGCAAACCAGACAAGACCAACAAGTCTTTGATCTCAGCTTCCGTCGCACCGTCAAACACAGGTGTTCCCATTGGCACACCATCACGCAAGTTGTCTGCCAACTCCATGATTTCATCATCAGAGAACGACTGAAGGTCTTCTTTGCGCTTCATGTCTTTGTTGTAAATACGCTCTAAAAGCTTACGTATCTGCGCAACACTCTTCTGCTGCTTAATCATCTCATCGATGTTTTCGCCAAGCGTTTTCGCTGCCATACCCAAATGCGTTTCAAGAATCTGCCCAACGTTCATACGCGATGGAACACCCAATGGGTTCAACACCACGTCAACTGGACGACCGCTCTCATCGTACGGCATGTCTTCGACCGGCATAATAACGGAGATAACCCCTTTGTTACCGTGACGCCCAGCCATCTTATCGCCTGGCTGAATGCGACGCTTAATCGCAAGATAGACTTTTACAATTTTAAGAACACCCGGCGCTAAATCGTCACCACGGCTGTGCTTCTCACGCTTCACTTCAAAACGAGAATCCAAGTTCTGCTCATAATCATTCAAGTGCTTTTCAGCGGCATTAATTTCTTCGTTCAACGCTTTGTCTTCCATGCGCAATTTAAAGAAATCGGCTTCCTCTAAGTCATTTAACACAGTAGGCGTCAACTTGGTATTTTTTGCCAAGCCCGCGCCGCCTTTGGCCACTTTGTTTTTCAACAAGTCTTTCAAACGCGCAAACGTAGCGGATTTAACAATGCGGAATTCTTCGTCCAGATCCTTACGGAACTGCGCCAGCTGAGCGTCTTCAATCGCTTGCGCTCTGGAATCTTTTTCAAGACCATCGCGTGTAAACACTTGGACGTCTATGACCGTGCCTTTAACGCTGTTTGGCACACGCAATGACGAGTCTTTCACATCGGATGCTTTTTCACCAAAGATGGCACGTAATAACTTCTCTTCAGGTGTCAACTGAGTTTCACCCTTCGGTGTTACTTTACCCACCAAGATATCACCACCCGATACTTCCGCACCGATGTAAACGATACCCGATTCATCCAATTTACTGAGCGCAGCATCTCCAACATTCGGGATATCACCAGAGATTTCCTCAGAACCTAATTTTGTATCACGTGCAATACACGTCAACTCTTGAATATGAATCGTTGTAAAGCGGTCGTCTTTAACCACTTTCTCCGAGATAAGGATTGAATCCTCGAAGTTGTAACCATTCCAGGGCATAAAAGCGATACGCATGTTTTGACCCAACGCCAGCTCACCCATATCCACAGACGGTCCGTCTGCCAAAATGTCGCCGCGCTGAATTTTGTCGCCCTGCTTCACAATTGGCTTCTGATTAATGCATGTGTTCTGGTTAGAACGCGTGTACTTAGTCAGATTATAGATATCAACCGGCACTTCACCCGCCGACACTTCTTTGCTGTGCACTCGAACAACGATGCGACCTGCATCCACTGAGTCGATCACACCGCCACGTTTTGCAACCACACACACACCTGAATCCGATGCGATGGCACGTTCCATACCCGTACCAACCAATGGCTTATCTGCAACCAATGTTGGAACCGCTTGACGTTGCATGTTTGATCCCATCAAGGCACGGTTCGCATCATCGTGCTCAAGGAATGGAATAAGTGACGATGCCGCAGATACGATCTGTTTCGGCGATACGTCCATGTACTCAACGTCTTCAGGCGGCTTAACGGTAAACTCGTGCATGTGACGAACTGCAACCAACTCATCGGTCAACTTACCTTTTTTGTCCAAACCCGCAGACGCCTGTGCAATCACATATTCTGCTTCATTAATCGCAGACAAGAACTCAAGCTCGTCCGTTACCTTGCCTTTTACAACCTTGCGATACGGCGCTTCAATGAATCCGTAATCGTTGGTGCGGGCAAAGGTTGCCAAGCTGTTGATCAAACCGATGTTCG
>JBCDEX010000089.1:0-6754 GCA_039178995.1 Pseudomonadota bacterium
CCAAATTGACACTTACAAAAAAGGCGCTTGAGGCGCCTTTTTAGATCATCACATGAAATTACAGATCGTAACCACGCTCGTCGTGTAAGACCAAGTCTAAGCCCGTCATCTCTTCTTCTTCAGAGACGCGTAAGCCCATGACCGCTTCGATCACTTTCAACAACACAAACGTCACAACCGCTGTATAAATTAAGGTGGCTGCCACTCCTTGGAATTGAACCCATACTTGGCCACCGATTGAGGTGATACCATCTGAGAAACCGTTGCCGGAAAAGATGCCTAACTGCTGTGAACAAAACACACCCGCCAACAACGTACCTAAGATACCACCCACGCCATGCACTGGGAATACGTCCAATGAGTCATCAACTTTTAACTTGTTCTTTAAGAAGTTCGTTGCGTAATAACAAATCACACCCGCTGACAAACCAATCACAATCGCAGCCGCTGGACCGACAGAACCGGCCGCTGGCGTGATGGTACCCAAACCAGCCACCATGCCTGTGACAATACCCAACACCGACGGCTTACCATAGCGAATCCACTCCATTCCCATCCAAGCCAATGCACCTGCTGATGCAGATAAATGTGTCACCAACATGGCTTGTGCTGCGCTGCTGTCTGCCGCAACCGCAGACCCTGCGTTGAAGCCAAACCAACCAACCCACAGCATACCCGCACCGGTCACGGTCATGGTTAAGTTATGCGGAGGCATCGCCACTTTTGCGTAGCCTTTACGGTTACCCATGACCAACGCAGCCACTAGTGCTGCGACCGCAGCGGTGATGTGCACCACCGTACCGCCTGCAAAATCTTGTAATCCAAGTTCAGCTAACCAGCCGCCGCCCCACACCCAGTGGCACACTGGCGCATATACCACCAATAGCCAAGCTGAGCAAAACACCAACATGGACGAGAATTTCATGCGCTCCGCAAACCCACCCACAATCAGTGCTGGGGTAATGATCGCAAAGGTCATTTGAAACATCGCAAATAAATACGCAGGAATCGTGCCGTTCACACTGTCGGCCGTCATGCCCGCAAAGAACATATCGCTCATACCACCGATGAACGCATTACCGCCTTCACCAAACGCGATGGTGTAACCCAAAGCAAACCACAACAACGACATCAAACAGGTCAGTGCAAAACACTGCATCAACACCGACAATACGTTTTTACTGCGCACAAGTCCTGCATAAAACAAAGATAACCCTGGAATTGTCATGAACAACACCAATGCCGTCGCGGTTAAAATCCACGCCGTGTCCGCACCATTGATCGTGTCGGGCACTTCAGCAACCGCCAACGACGGAAGTAAGGTTAAAGTGAGTAATGACAAAGCAGTCGACTTTGTCGGCAGTTTAAAAATCATGTGATCTCCGTGAGGGGAAAATTAAGGTAAAACGTGTGGTTGATAACAATTTATTAGGTCATACAGTTCCTAATTCATAAGGTACTAACTGTCTTTGGCGTCATTTTTCTTACTGTCGGCATCACCCATTTCTTTTTTAAATCCTTTAATGGCCGCGCCAATGTCACCGCCAGCATTACGAAACCGTTTTGTGCCAAAAATCATCACAACCAACGCCAGTAAAATTAATAATTCCCAAATTCCAAATTTCATACGCAATGCACCCATTATAATGATCGATTACTAACTACAATAAAGCCATCTCAATCTTGCCTGAGACACATAAAACCGTCCACGTAGTATAAACGTGATACCCTAGTCAAAACAAGTAACTGGGCTCTATAAACGATCCAATAAGGACTTAGATGCCGTAAATGGAGTGACTTCGCCCTGCCTGACCTTGTTCAACATGTCCGCGTAATGTTCTTTAATGGACGGGTCTGTGTACAGCTTTTGTTCCAATAAGTCGTGCAGTAAGCGCTTCATCCAATCTTGATTTTGTTGTTGGCGCTTGCCATCAAACACACGGTTTTGTTTTGATGCCGTTACGTAGTCTTCGATCATGTCCCACACGTCATCAATACCGCAATTTTTTAACGCCGAACACAACAGAACCGGTGGATTCCAAAACTCTTGATGCGACAGCAAGTGCAAAGCGCTCTTATACTGCGCTTGGGTTCGGGTCGCAAGGCTTTCACTGTCGCCGTCCGCTTTGTTGACGATCAACGCATCGGCAAGCTCCATAATGCCTTTCTTGATTCCTTGCAGTTCATCACCCGCATTGGGCATCATCAACACCAAAAACATGTCGACCATACTCGCCACTTCATACTCAGACTGACCCACTCCCACAGTTTCAACCAAAACCACGTCATAGCCAGCAGACTCACACAACAACATGGTTTCACGTGTTTTGTGCGCCACACCGCCCAATGCACCCGATGTCGGTGACGGACGAATAAATGCATTGTCTTCACGCGACAGCAATTCCATTCGCGTCTTATCGCCCAAGATACTGCCACCCGCGACGGGTGAACTCGGGTCGACGGCCAACACCGCAATTTTTTTCCCTAGCGACAGCAGGTACATGCCAAAAGCTTCAATAAACGTAGATTTCCCCACACCCGGAATTCCGGTAATTCCGATGCGCACGGTGCGATGTGGTGTACTAGCAAAATGTGCTAAACAACGCTCCAACAGCGTTTTTGCTTTTTCTTGGTGGGCTGGCAAACTGCTTTCAATTAAGGTAATTGCTTTGCCGAGTGCGCGTCGATTGCCTGTTAAGACCGACGCAGCAAGATCATTTTGATTCATTCATTCACGCCTAATTTTCTGAACATAAACGCCGTTAAGGTTTCATTGCTCTCATCTGACACATTCAACTTAGGAATGTAAAACACACCGTTTGCATTTTCCTTTGTCACCTTGTCCAACAATTCCTTTGCATGCAATGGGTGATGAAAGAACAGCGTCTGGTTGGTTGGAAATGCATTATTTTCTTCAACATTCGAGACCCACAGCTCGGGGTCATCGGAACTAATCTCGTTAATAAAGTCGACCGACTCACGATAGCTTGTCGCGGCCGTTGAGTACAACTTGGTTACATCCTGCATCGCAAAAAACGACAAAATTTGTGTTTTCAAATTCGGCTGAACCACAAAAATCAGATCAATGATCTGACGATAGAACAGCTCACTCAACGGAAAATACGAACTCAGTGCGCCCGTCGAAATCCAATCAACCAAGTCGTATGTGGACTGAGTTTCTTGAGCCGCAATTGCTTGAACACGCGACGACTCTTGTGCAATGGGATCCTGTGAGCTGCTGTCCGCTTGCTCATTGCGCAAGCCAATCCACAAAGCACCACCCGCTCCCGCAGACAAGCCATGCAAGCCAATTCGTTGCTTGTCGATGTTTAACGTTGCGGCATGGAAACGGATGAATTGGAGCGTTCGCTGCATGTCATTGAGTGATTTTTTCACTCCATCACGATCAATACTCTCCTGCTCTAGCAAACGATAATTAATCGTCGCAAATGCCACATCATTACTTAGGTAGGCATTAATTTGTTCGGAGTACTTTTGTGAGCGTTCAAACTGACCGTAACTCGGTTCGCCTTCGTCGTTCACATCCGAATACACGACGTTTTTATCGCCTGAGTTGAACGATCCGCCGTGGATGTAAATCACCAATGGAAACGTTTGCCCTGGAGATGCCGCTTGAGGCAAGAAGAGATCAAAGGTCTGCAATGGATCAGACCCGTATCGAATATCACTGTAGAAGGCTGCACTGCTGTTGTTCACGGGCAACGGCGCTGTGTTTGCTGATAATTGAATTTGAGCCGTGTCAGAATACGAGGACAGGCCGCTGTCATTGCCAGATTCAAAGCATCCAGCTAAAGATAACGCACACAAGCAAATCAACGTCGTTTGCAAAAATGTCTTCATATTAACAACTCCACGTTCCATGTATCTGTAATTAAAGCAGTTAAACAATCAACGCTCAACTTCTGGTAAAAAGTGGTGCATTAACAATGTGATTGCTTAACAGATTAAACCGATTGTTTTGCTTTAATCACATCCAACATTTCTCGTGCCGACTCTGGAATTTTTGTTCCTGGGCCAAAAATGCACGACACACCCGCATCGTATAAGAAGTCATAATCCTGTCGAGGAATCACCCCGCCTGCAATCACGACGATGTCGTCAGCGCCTTGCTTCTTCAACTCATCGATTAACTCAGGTATCAACGATTTATGCCCCGCAGCAAGTGACGAACAACCCACAGCGTGTACATCATTCTCAATCGCTTGTTTGGCAATTTCTTGTGGTGTTGAGAACATCGGCGACAAATCAATATCAAAGCCAACGTCCGCATACGCCGTTGCAATAACTTTCGCGCCACGGTCGTGTCCATCTTGACCCATTTTCGCCACCAACATACGAGGGCGACGACCGAAGGTATCTACAAACGTTTGAATGTCATCTTGAATCATAGTCCATTCCTTGTCGCCTTCAAAGGCGCTTCCGTACACGCCCGAAATGGTTTGCGCTTCGGCTTTAAAGCGTCCGAATTCGGCTTCCATTGCATCACTGATTTCACCCACGGTCGCACGTAAGCGTGTCGCTTTGATGGCCAAATCAAGCAAATTACCATTGCCTGTTTCCGCCGCTTCCGTAATATCAGCCAATGCACTTTCAACCGCTGCGGTATCGCGTGATGCTTTTATTTCATTGATGCGCTTAATTTGAGACTCTCTCACCGCTGCGTTATCAATATCGAGGATTTCAACCTCATCTTCTTCGTCTAACTGGTATTTATTCACACCCACAATCACGTCTTCACCGCGATCAATACGTGCTTGCTTTTTCGCTGCAGATTCTTCGATGCGCAACTTAGGCATGCCCGTTTCAACTGCTTTCGCCATACCACCATGCTCTTCCACTTCTTGGATGAGTTCCCAAGCACGATCGGCGATGTCTTGCGTTAAGCTTTCCATCATGTACGAGCCACCCCATGGATCAACCACCTTGGTGATGCCCGTTTCTTCTTGAATAATGATCTGCGTATTACGTGCAATACGCGATGAAAATTCGGTTGGCAATGCAATCGCTTCGTCCAACGCGTTGGTGTGCAACGATTGCGTCCCACCAAAGACCGCAGCCATCGCTTCAATCGTTGTACGCACCACATTATTGTAGGGATCTTGCTCGGTTAACGACCAGCCCGATGTTTGGCTGTGCGTTCGCAGCATTTTTGACTTGATGTTTTTAGGCTTAAATTCATCGACGATTTTCGACCATAGCAATCGACCCGCACGCAGCTTCGCAATTTCCATGTAGAAGTTCATGCTGATGCCCCAGAAGAACGACAAACGCGGAGCAAAGTCGTCAATATCAAGACCCGCAGCAATCGCTGTGCGAATGTATTCTTTACCGTCGGCCAAGGTATACGCCAGTTCCAATGCAGCGTCCGCACCCGCTTCTTGAATATGATAACCAGAGATTGAAATCGTATTAAAGCGCGGCATATTACCCGTACAGTAACCGATGATGTCGCCGATGATTTTCATCGACGGACCCGGTGGGTAAATATACGTATTGCGCACCATAAATTCTTTTAGAATGTCGTTTTGAATGGTGCCAGCCAGCTGGTCTTGCGACACACCTTGCTCTTCCGCTGCGACAACATAACCCGCCAAAACAGGCAATACCGCACCATTCATCGTCATAGAGACCGACACTTTATCCAATGGAATGCCATCAAACAAAATCTTCATGTCTTCCACGCTGTCGATCGCAACACCCGCTTTACCTACGTCACCGGTCACACGCTCATGATCTGAGTCGTAGCCTCGGTGCGTCGCCAAATCGAAAGCAACCGACACGCCTTGTCCCCCAGCGGCTAATGCACTACGATAAAACGCATTCGACTCTTCAGCAGTCGAAAACCCAGCGTACTGACGAATGGTCCAAGGACGACCTGCGTACATGGTCGGTTGAGGTCCACGGATAAAGGGCTCCATACCCGGCATGGTGTCAGCGTACGCCAACGTATCCACATCGGCTTTAGTGTACAACGCCTTAACAGGAATTCCTTCAGGCGTATCCCACACTAAATCGTCGAGTGTTTTTTTGCTGCGAGAAAGCTGTTTATTTGCCTTTTCTTCCCACTCTTCGACACTGGCCTTAGGGGCTTGGTATTCTTTATCTGACATGTTTCAACCTTATGTTCAGTTATTCAGTTTATCTGTTTACCGTGTGCTAAAGAGAACACGGCAAGACAGAGATTACTTATTCATTTTCTTCAGTAATTTATCGGTGAATGCCGTTTGACGTGCATACGCTTCTTCCTCTGTTTCAATGACCACTTTTTCATCTGGAACGATTTTAAACAACGGCTGCCCTTTTGAAATGATCGCGCCGTCTAAGTCAATCAAGGTCTTCTCGATCGTACCAGAGAATGGCGCATTGACTCTGTTGAACATTTTCATGACTTCAACAATATACAACGGCTCGCCGGCTTCAAAATGATCGCCAACCGATACAAACGGGTTCATGCCTGGCGCTTCACGTGAATAGAACATACCGCCGCTCACCGCTAGAATTTCGTCGCCGCTCGCTGCTGGCGGTGGCACCAAGACTTTATTCATGTCCGCTTGCAACTGCTCATCAGTTAACGCATCTGGAATGTTGATGGTTAAATCTTTATTCACTTTCAAGGAATAGAACTTGATGCTGTCTGCAATCATGACCAAGGCATTGATCAATTCCAAACCGAGCTGATAACCAACGTGAGACGACTGAATGGCCGCCCATTTAGACGCTGACAATTTCGCCG